>JANPHT010000508.1:0-2327 GCA_031424595.1 Planctomycetota bacterium | reverse complement strand
ATAATTGTGCAGAGCCAGCGCTAACTGCTTCAGGTTGTTCTTGCACTGAGTTCTCCGAGCAGCCTCGCGTGCCTGCTGGACAGCCGGGAGCAATAAGGCAATCAGAATTGCAATGATGGCAATGACTACCAGCAACTCAATCAGTGTAAAGCCGGGGTGTACCCGCTGGCAGGAAAGTGATCTCCTGATCGCTGGTTCGATTCGTCTGGACATAATGAGACCTCACATTCAGGAATAGAGTGGAAACTAAGCCAGGAAGCATTCAATGAAACCAAAACGCCCGCGTGAGCAGAGAATTCAGGGCAGAACGGATCAGAGCAGTTTCAGAAGTCAAGCTTGATTTCACGCATCCCTGCCTCGACGGTAACCTCTTTCGTAGCATCCGCGCAGGAGAATCTTGTGTTATTGCCGGTGGACTCATCGAACCCCGCCCCAACCGTCACTGTGTGCTTACCAATGATAACTCCGTCATCGTTTTCGTAAGTTGTCAGAGTGAATCTCCCGGATTCATCCGTGCGTCCCAGAGCAGGTCTGCCGGGCCGACCTTCTTTGCGATTCGCATCTGCGATCGGAGTGAAGTTCACAACCGCATTTGCCACGGGCTTGCCTTCGCATGTCACGATGCCGCTCAGTGATGTGATCTCGTATTGTTCCGGATCCGCACCGCATCCCATGGCGATCAGGCCCAGCAGCATCGCATTGGTCCGACAGACCTTCTGTGTGACTATCAGCATTGAAAGATTCCTGAACCGGGAGGCAAGAAACGACGAATTCTCTTCGTCAGAGAGTGAATCGGAGTTTCACGTTACTTGAATTGTCGTTCATGTCAATTGTATAATTCCTAGCGTCCATACAATATATCCTTACGATTGCCACTCCCGTGAAGCCGCTCAATCGAAACGCACAGGCAGAATCACTGTCAGTGCAGCAGATGCTGACGTTTTGCACCGTTTGTGAGCTCGGTGGCTACGCGAGCGCCCAGGCAACACTCGGGCTGGCCGGGCCGACGCTTTGGGAGCAGATTAAAGCTCTGGAACGCATCTATGGGACGAAACTTTTCGAACGTCAAGGACGCAACGTTCGACCGTCCGTCGCAGGTAGCGCACTCTATAAGGTGCTTCGACCGCTCGTGGCTTCGATTGATTCCACCTTCGAGGTGGTGGCCGAAGCGACAAATGCACCAATGGGGCACCTGACGCTCGTTACCGGCGTCCGCATGATCCTGGAGGAACTCGGACAGCCTTTGCGAAAGTTTGTTGACGCGTATCCGAATGTACGGCTTCACTTGATGACCGCTGACAACCGCGCTGCTCAGGAGTCTGTCTTGAACAACCAGGCGGACCTCGCTCTGTTCATCGAACCACCGCCCGAACTTGTGGCTGAGGGGCTCGAACTTCAGCAACTTTACCCCATCGATTATCTCGCCGCGCTTCCACCGAAACATCGATTGGGCAAACGTTCTGAACTCTCGCTGTCGGATCTGATGAACGAGTCACTGATCCTTGGGAACTCAAATACCGTTGGCCGTAAACTGCTTGAACAAGCCGTCTTTCGCCTTGGTCGACGTACACCACTGCAGATCGTTGCCGAAACCGACAACAGCGCCGTCACCATCGCCTGTGTTCGCGCTGGCCTGGGCATTGGGATCATTGCCGGCAGGCTCGGCAGCCGGTTGACAAAGGGCATCATCACCCGCTCACTCGCTCACGAAATGGGCCAGGTCCAGGTCGTTGCCGCCCACCGCGCCGGACGACAGTTGTCACAGGTCGCCAGAACCCTCCTCGAATTGCTCCGCCATCCTGGTTAAGGGCCGAGAGTGGGGACAAACGAAGGGATAAGGTCAGGGCCGTCCCTGGATGCCCATTCTTTCGTCAATGGATCCTTGTGGCGAGCAGGATGGTAACAGTTTAGTCCCTCAGCCGGAGAAATACTGGGACATTCTACTTATACCTCACGCGGCAAGGAATGATGCCGGGTTAAAACGCTGGAAATTGTGGGTCATGAGTGATGCAAGTCGGCTGCGATGTTTGGTAGGGATGTTTTCGAGGCAGCCGTCGATGGCTTGGCAGAATTCGGCGAAAGTAGAGTAGTGTTTCCCATAGAGAACGTCACGTTTGACAAACTTCCACAGCCGTTCGATCAGGTTCAGATTCAGAGAATACGATGGCAGGAACTGGAGTTGGATATTGAGTGTGGCCGCCAGATCCTTCACCACAGCACAGTGCTGATAAGGTTTCCGATTCCGCCGGAGAGTATCAATGCAATTGCCAGAAACATGGCAATGCTGATGTGGGCCTTGCGGGACAGAAACACCGATAAGCCAATCA
>JANPHT010000507.1:0-63991 GCA_031424595.1 Planctomycetota bacterium | reverse complement strand
CCCACATGGAAATCGCCGCTATGAATGGTGGAGACGGAAATCGAGGCCGGCAGTTTGCCCCCGAAGAAGAAGCCCGCCGCCGCCAGGCGCAGGAAATGCAGCGTAAGAAAGAAGCTTCAAAGCCCAGGATTTGAAGCACCGCGTCGTTTGCGTCTGCTTGCCGGGTCAGGTCCTCGGCGCCCATGTTTATTCGTCGGCGACGCCCAAAAAAAACAAAAGGCCCTGCTTTCGCACTGGAAAGCAAGGCCTGAGAGAGCACGCTACTAATTGACGTCCTGTCTGGCTTAGAACAGACCGCCAACCATCTGCAGCACTGCCGATGGAGTCGATTCAGAACCCGGCTGCGTCCACAACCACATCGTGCGGATCAGTTCGATTCCCATCACAGCACAGAGAACAGACAACAGTGTTGAAAATCCGATCAGCACTTTGACACCAACGCCCCAGTCGATTTCTTGTCGAGCGGCAACGCGAGTCCCGCCCTGAAGACCACCTACCTGGCTTTGTCCAGCTTCAAAATCTTCATCATCAAAGTCCTCGGCGTCATGGACGTCTTCATCGTCATCGCCATATTCGTCGTCAAGGCTTTCCCCATCATCATCGAGTGCTTCTTCATCTTCGACTTCGTTGTCAACAGCAGCAGACATTGCTGGAGCTCGAACGGTCCTTGAAGAATCCACTTCTTCTTCGTCGTCTTCGAATGTCAGCACGCTCGTGTTCGTGCCCACATCATCGTCGTCATCTTCATCCAGGCCGGCAAGCTCAAACTCACTGTCTTTGCCAACGGCCGGAGAAGGAATATCAAACTGAGTCGTCATTGCCGTTGAGTCTGACAATGCCGCTCGGGCTCCGGGAATTGCCTGCATTGGCATCGTCCGGCCCATGTCATCCTGTTGGATGGAAATCCCGCTGTCGTCGTCGATATCCAGTGAAATTCCGCTGTCGCCTGCATCCAGAGAGATGCCGCTGTCGAAGCTCTCGAGGCTGATACCGCTGTCGTCAGCCAGTTTGGCCCCACTGTCAAAGCTTTCAAGGTTGATTCCACTGTCGTCCGCTTCCAGGCTGATACCGCTGTCGACCTCAAGCGAGATTCCGCTTTCGTCAGCATCGAGTCCGACACCACTGCCTTGTACTTCGAGGCTGATACCACTGTCGAGCCCCTTCGAACGAACTCCGGAGCCCTTATTGATCAGCTTCAGGTCACTGTCATCGGGAATCGACGGAAACGCAATCGTTTTGGAATTTACACCACTGGGTGGTTGGGCCAAACGGATATCGCTGTCGGTGCGATCGAGATCCGCAGACAACTTGACATCACTGTCACTGTCGTCAGCAAGCAGGTCATCACTGCCCATTAACTTCACATCGCTGTCGGAGTCAATACCCGTGAAGGGCATTTCAATTTCATGTGTGTTGCCGACATCATCTGACAGTCGCACGTCACTGTCGGAGTCCGAAAGCTTGACTTCAGAGTCACTCATCAATGATGTTGAGTTCAGATTAACTTCAGCTTCCGTCCCGGCTCCTACCAATTTAACGTCACTATCCGAGTCGGACAGTTTTGGATCACTGTCCCAGCCGCTGAAATCAAGGCCGTCATCCAGGCCAGCTTCCAGTTTTGGACCAGAGTCACCTGTCAGTCGGACGTCGCTGCCCGAGTTGGCGAGTTTCTTTGCATCGTCGTCGTCTTCAAACATCGACTCATCAAAGAACAGTCGCACGTCGCTGTCGGATGACGACAGATCTTCGGAATCCGGTTCATCAAGAACCGACGAAGAAGAACTGTCAGTGATAATCGGGAAGTCGGGCGACGAGTCAGTCTGGCGACTTCGCAGGAATTCTTCAATGTCCTGTTCGCGAAATTTCCAGCTGCCGCGATCGGCAAAGCCTCGAATTTCGCCATGCTCCCGGAACTTTTTCAGCTGATCTGTGCTGATGCCAAGTTGGCCGGCTGCTTCTTCAAGACTTAGATATTTCTTAGCCATTTCTCGCAAATCTCCCGGTGGGGATTGTCTCAGGAGCGACCCCATGCAGCGCGAAGCCGCAGGCCGAATCGCCCGAACGCCAGATGCAGACCGCCTCTACAAACGGTCATCCTGACCTGAATACAATATCCTGCGCAGTTTGACCGAACAGTCAAATTCTAAAACCAGCCCCCGTCGATGCAAGTTCTTTGTTGAGAACAGGCAACGAGTTAAGCCGGTTGTATCGACCGAACGTCAACTCTCCGGGTCCGAAAGTCCGCCCCGACAATTCTAAAAGTCGTTCCGGGCGGTAGAATCCTCATAATTTTAAGAATTGGGCTATCCCGCAATTGCAAAGGAACGCCCTGTTGTTCCGATTCGACGATCGCCGGACTGTGGCTGAAGCAAAACCCTCGGTCAACCCACTAACAGGGACGATCCAGCCGTCGAGGAGAGACACAGGCGATTTTGTCGTCACGACCGCCTCCTACCGCACGGTGACAAAGTCGTTATGGTTCAACAAAGCGTGCACCAGATTAGCCCGAGCCTGCTGTTGGGGCTGTTCCCGTCCTGACGCCACTGACGCAGCAGTCAGTTGACGGAGAGCATCGATGGCGGCGGCAGTTTCATGGGGAGTTGGTTCGACGGACAGCACTGTCAAAAAGGCCTTCCGAACAAAAGCTTCCTCCGTTGCTTCCTCCGTTGCTTCCTCCGTGACAATGGCCTCGAAAAGTTGGGATGCGATTTTGTAGGCCATCTCACCGGCCAGTGGGCTGTTTTCCATCGCCAACGCCTGTTGAGGCACGATGCTTTCAGCTCGCCGATAGCATTCCAGAACGTTCGCGTCATCGAACATCGACAGGAATTTCTGGTGTTCGTTGTGGGAATGCACGAAATACAGGCTTCGCCGACGCGATTTTTCATCGTTGACAGGAATGGATGGCCCGCCCATCGCGAGGTCCAATTCTCCAGCAATCGACAGAAGATTGTCACGGACAACCTGAGACTCCATCCTGATGGCATTCCTTCGCCAATAGTAACGATTATCCCCGTCTGTCTTCACGTTCGTTTCGGACGCATTGATGCTCGACGAAGACATTCGATACGTATTGGACAGCACAATCAATCTGTGAATGTGCTTCATGCTCCAGTCGTTCTCCATAAACTCGATCGCCAGCCAGTCCAGTAACTCCGGATGAGTGGGCGGTGCTCCTTTGCGGCCAAAATCGAATACCGATGTGACCAGTCCCTTACCGAAATGGCGAGCCCACAAATGGTTCACGGCCACTCGAGAAGGAAGTGGATGGCGTGGATCCGTCATCCAGTGAGCCAGGGCGCTGCGCCGACCGGTGCTCGTTTTTGGAAATGGCTTTCGCCTTGAGTCTTCTTTCTCAAGATTGTTCTCCAGCGTCTTGAGCGAACCAGAGATTGGCGTGAACTGCTCAGAAGGGGTCCCCAGAGCCGTACGAGCTTTTTCGACGACGACTTCAGCCTTTGCCAGACCAGATTCTGCATCCGCTCGTTTGTCGTCCATTGTCTGCATTAACGCGATTTCGGCTCTCAATAATTCTTCTTCAGCGCTAGCTAACGCGACAGATTTCTCTGCCAGAACAGCGGCCCGGATTAGTTCTGAAAGCTGAGGAATTCCGGGAGTCTCCAGTTGAGCTCGTTCTGCAGCAGCGCGAGCGTGAATCGACGCTGGCTCCAATTCGCACTTCTGGAGTGACTTTTCAGCCAACTGCACGGCCAACCTCGCCTGATCGATCGGCAACTGACGATCCTCAGGCTGATCATTTGCCGCTGCCGTCATTGGAACCGACAGCGGCAGAGTCTTCAATTTGAATTCCTCAAACGCTGCCTGAGCATCAAATGTGATGAGTTCAAGGCTGCCCGGACGACGCGAAACTGGCAGGCGATATGCGAGGGATGCTTTTCCATCGACAACCACGTTGATCAAAGTTCCTCGGACAAGAATCGTCAGCTCATGAGACTCATTCAGGTTCACAGCACGAGGCTGGGCTCCGTCGCCAGGATAAGTCTGCATCCCCTTGTTCTTGTAGGCCACCTGCAATTTTGGCCCTGCTTCGTACGAACTGAGATACACCAGCACATCATCCTCGTCCTCAGTCACATCAAAGCGAATACCGACAGATTTCCAAACATCACCTCCCCTCGGAACATACTTCAGAGTTGCCTGAAAATCGGCCGGCGGCACTTGTCTCAGCCGCAAACGCGATTGCTCTGCTCCGGTTTTCGATTGTAAGAGTCGGTGATCCTGAAACAGCCAAAGACCACCAGTGGCCTCCCATATTTCCGCCTTCTCTGTGGAGAAATCTTCCGCAATCAGAATCTCCGGTGTTGATGATTTTTCAGCAGCAGCAAGCCCTGAAAGTCTTGTTTTTTCAGCCATCTCGGCTTCATCAAGCTTTTTCTCAGCCAGGGCAACGGCAGTACGAGCCTTCTTGATTTCGGATTCAGTGGCGCTCAGATGAGCGGCAATGACATGAGGTTTCAGTCCTGGCTGATGGGCTTCCGTCGGAAGCGTTATCGGCTGAATCGCAAATTCGCCAAACTGCAGGAATGCTGGGACCGTTGGAGAAATCTGCCGTACCTTATCGGGATTCCGATCGTCGCCGCGAACGTGCAGATAGGTAATCGCATCGGCATTGCAGTCAAACGCTCGAGGAATTCCATCCTTCTCAAAATCCAGTTCCCCGGGCACTGCATCAGTACGAACCTGGTAAGGTTCAAAAATGGCACGTAGCTGATAGTACTCCACGTGCGAGATTGGATCGTATTTATGGTCATGGCACTTGCAACAATTGAAGGTCAATCCCAACATGGCCTTTGATGTGTGCTCAACCGTTTCATCCAGCCAGCTGGTTCGATTGAACTTGAAGTATTGCCGGGCAAGAAATCCGGAAGCGCGGAGCTTTGCGGGATCATTCGGATACAGTTCGTCAGCCGCGAGCATCTCCCTCAGCATCTGATCGTAGGACACATCATTATTCAACGACTCGATGATCCAATCTCGCCAGTGCCAAATGTGTTTCTGTGAGTTTCGGACTTCCGCTCCAAGACCCCACCAGTCGCTGTAACGCCAGATGTCCATCCAATGCCGCCCCCAACGTTCACCGTAGTGAGGGCTGGCGAGTAATCGATTCACAACATTTTCGTAAGCCGCCGGGGATTCGTCGGAAAGGAATGCATTCTGTTCTTCGATCGTCGGGACCAGTCCTATGAGGTCCAAAGAAACTCGGCGCAGCCACGTACTTCGATCGGCGGGAAGTTGCGGAGTGAGTCTCTTGTCCTCATGAGTCTTTGCGATGAACGCATCGATCGGATTGAGAACCCAGGCAGCATGCTTAATCTCAGGCAGTTCCGGCCTTCGTGGTGCTTTGAAAGACCAATGATCGCGGGGATCCGATTCCGACACTTCGTTTTCCGGAGCCACGGCACCTTGTTCAATCCATTGGCGGATGGCAGATATTTGCCCGGGCTTCAGCGGCTCGCCTTCCGGTGGCATGCGTTCCGAAAGATCGCTGGCGGAAATTCGCACGACCAGACGGCTTTCGGACGATTTTCCGGGAATCACTGCGGATCCACTGTCGCCCCCTTTGATCGCAGCAGCGGCGGTATCCAGCCTGAGACCGCCTTCCTGCTTCAGAGCCCCATGACAGGCGAAACAGCGTTCCTGGAAGACGTGACGAACTTGCGATTCATAATTCACCGTGTCTTCGCCAAGCCATGAAAAACTTAGCAACAGCAACTTCTGAATGATTGAAAGTGCCATGCCGCAACCTTGATGCAATGGTTCGGGAGTTGTGTTAGAGATTCTGCGAGTTTAAACCTATTGCGACCGCGTGTCGTCTGTAATCAGGAATTCTTTCAGGCCATCACCAATGTCGGACGTCCATTCTCCGGAACAGCGATCTTTTAACATGTCGCAGATTCGTTCCCGGGACACAAAACCGGAAATGATTGTTCGTTCGCTGGTTCACCAGATGGGATTTCGATTCCGACTGCATGTCAAAGGACTTCCGGGGACTCCGGATCTGGTTCTGGCTTCCAGAAAGAAACTCATTTTTGTTCACGGATGTTTCTGGCACATGCATCGGTGTCGATGCGGGAAAGTGACGCCCGCAACAAACTCAGAATTCTGGAAATCCAAACGCAGCCAAAACGTCCTGCGAGACCGCAGGAACCGGCGCCGCCTCAAGACCGCCGGTTGGTCGGTGCTTGTCATCTGGGAATGCTGGACGAAAGACATCGAAGAGAAATTACTGCCCAGGCTTAAGGAATTCCTGTGTAAATCGTGATGGATCGAGCTTCAATTCTCAGGGCAATCATTCAAGGTTCAATTCCCTCGTCCCATCGAGAAAGCCGACAGAGCTGACTGTTGATTTCAAAGTCTCGACACGCTTGCGGACGAAGGTCGTAATGATTGCAGCGTCGGCTTTCCGGATTAAGCCAGACGCAGGGCAACAGATCAAACTGCTGGTCGGCCTCAATGCGTTGCCGAACCACTTCCAAAAGAGTCTCCGGGACATCTCTGGCCACTTCCTCTCCGGGTTCGAACGGCGGGATCGGAGTTCTCATGCAGCAAGCCGCGCAGTGATCGCACGATGCGATGACTGGCAAAGAGCGATTGACACTCATGCAGCACCGTAAAAAATGAGTCAGGTCTGTAACTGATCCATGACATTCAGCAACTCCTGAAGTTGTGTGGCCGAGGCCAGACTAAAACTCCCCGAGTCGCTACCAGGAATGCCGAACTGGAAGCTTTCATTGTGCCGAGTTGAGGGATCCCGCACGACTGATCGAACCGCCGAATGAATCTGATTGCAGCCCGTCATGCGAAACAGATCTTCCACATTTCCCGCACGAATTCCACCGCCGGGAAGAATCTCAATTTCAGCGGCGGCCATGTTGATCAGCTCTGCCAGTCTCGAAATCCCCTGGAACGCGGTTGACATGCCGCCGCTGGTCAGAATTCTGTTGAAGCCGCAGTCGACCAACTGGCGGACCGACGTTTCCAGATCAGGAGTCACATCAAAGGCTTTGTGGAACACCAGTTCGGTCGTCGGAAAAAGCCTTCTGAATCCGGCGCATCGATCCACGTCAATCATCCCGGTTGATGTCAAAAACCCAACGGCCAGACCATTGATTCCGTTTCCCAGCATCCATTCCGCATCGTGCTGCATCTGCAGATGCTCTGCGGTGGAATAGCAAAATCCACCTTCGCGAGGTCGGATCATGGAAATCACAGGCCCTGCAAATATTTCTCGAGCGGCATTCACAAGCCCCGCAGGAGGCGTCAAACCACCAACCGCCATGCCACAATTCAGCTCGATGCGATCGACGGCAAGTCGCGCGGCAAGATGCACGTCTTCAATTCCACCAGCGCAGAGTTCGAGCAGCAGCCGTCGATTTCGAGTGATCAGGGAATCGGACATAATTTGATCAATCAGACTGGCACCGCCATTAGGGCAAATAGCCGCCCTGGATTTCTGAAAGCAGTTTCTGTTCCAACAGGGGATCACGCCCCCCAGGCAGCCAGCGAGAAGGACTCGACTGTCCAACGACCTGATTCAGGTCCCGATTGAGCGGCTCGTTTTCAGAGAAAGTCGCGCCGCCTTCATAGTTGGCAGCGAGTCCTGGCAGGTCCTCGATTTCCTTATCGACTCGCACATTGACAGTCATCGTACCAACGCCAGTTGACTGCACGTTGACGGTGACTCGACGTCGAATCGACTGAAGGGTGCTTTCCACTCGATTAAGGATACCCACAGAATCCGGATGCCACGGCTCAAGAATCCCCGAACCGCCTCGGTAGTCTGTCTCGATGATTCCTTCCAGCTTACTTTCGCGAGCGACCTGAAAGTGGTTGCGATTCAACACAACCACTGCACGTTCCCAAACAGAATCCCTCTGCGAGTCCGAAATCTGAACGAAGCTGCCTCCGCCTAACGGAGCCTTCGGAGGAGATGAAAGGCAGCCACTACAGAGAAGCATCGACCAGGTTGCCAATGCAACCGAGTTGACAGGTCCTGAAATCTGTGGGGGCCAGAATCTCACCGCTCATCCTTTAGCGACCGCATTCCCGAATCGCCGTAGTGTGGCACCTTGGTCAAGTGACCTCAAGAGCGGTTCCGAATCCAAAAAAAAGCTGGTTTTTTTGGATTTGGAAACGCACGGCCATCTTTGCAGCGGTTGCGGATGCCACAAGGTCAACGAACTGATCGCTTAAGCGTTGCGATACGAATGAATTCGATGACCGGTCATCGCACGCCAGATTCCGATCAGAAATGCCATATTAGCCAATACGAAACTATACGCGGTGCCCGCTCCGGGAATCCGCAGCCGCCGTCGATCGAATAGCCAGCCGATTCCCGCGAGACTGAACAAGAGACCGAACGGCAGAAAGAGCACCAGTGATGGCAGGTTCGGGGACACCATCAGCTGCGTCAACGAGCAGATCGTCGCTGTCGCAAGAAACACAGGTGAGAGCCATCGAAGCAATTTATGAGACCAGAGCGCAAATGCGTATCCGGGATGCCGAAAGGGATTGAGTAGTTGACTGCGAGTCCACGTGCCCTGCCAGTTGCGCAGCGTCATCCGAATTCGTCGCCGCAAAGTGATAGAACTGTCTTCTTCAGAATCAAAGTAGGCGATGGCCAGGGGCTCATGCACAACGATCGCGTTCTGAGAAACAATGTCCAGGGGAACGATGCAGTCTTCTCCAATGGCGGGATCCATCGATACAAAAAGACTTCGGCGAATCGCAAAGCAGGCGCCGGCAACGACCGCCAGAATCCCGAGCTCGGACTCCAGAAGTCTCAACTTCAGCTCATAATTCCAGTAGTATCCCTGACTCGATTGTATCGCATCCGTCGCCGGAGCCCTGAAGATTGCTCGGCCGTCTACTGCCCCGACGTTTGAATCCTGAAAGCGACGAGCGACCGCCTTCAACCAATTTTTCTCGAACAGAATATCAGCATCTGTAAACGCCAGAAGTTCTGTATCAATGGTGCGAATCGCGGCATTCTGAGTCCCCGTCTTTCCCAGACCGGGACTCTCGTGCAAAAGAACGCCTCGATCGCTGAAGGACTTTACCAGGTTGTTTGTTTCATCCGTCGAACCATCGGAAGCCACCAGAATCCTAAGCCTCGCGCTCGGATAGTCGCACTGCAGAACGTTTTCAATGCGTCGTTGAATTATGTCTGCTTCGTTATGCACGGTGAGAAGGACCGTCACTGAAGGCCACTCAGGTTTATCTTCAGTTGTCGACTGCATTGCCTTAGAATTGAAGAGCGTTTGCAGGCCGCTCAGGAATTGCAGACAACGACCGTAACCGTCGTAGATCCAGTAGAGAATCAGCATCGCCAGGAGAGTTGGAAACCACAGCACAGGAGCAGTCCTTTGCCCAGGCGGCACGAAATCTTTGCCAACGCCGGATTTACGGTCACACCCAGCGATTGATCGATGCGGTTCTGACCAATGGGACTTATACCCTGATTCCCTAACTATTCCTAGAAATCATTTGATGCTGTTTTCCGGAGGCCGAATTTGGTCAGCTTCCACGTTTCCGGACTGCAAGCCCAAAGCGGCAGCAGCAAACGTTTTTCCGGCCGTTGCTTCAGCGTTTTCGTCTGCTGACTGAATGGGAGTGATCATAAACTCATGCTAATCTGATAAAGTCCGAGAGTCCTTACCCTAAAACGGGGTGGCGCTCGAACACCCGAAACCGCTGACGCTGTTCGCTTCCTGCGATGTCTGCGCTGCGTGCATAGGAACAACCGTTCAAGTCACTTTCGGACTGCGTCATTGTGCGGTTCGATCCTCATCCGCCAGGAGCTCATTCATGTCGACATCGCGCGGGCAAGTTTCTGCCTTCCGGCTCTTCAGGCTTCGCGCGGTTCTGGGAATGGCACTTGTTGCAGTGTGTCTTCCTGAAGCCGCGATCGGTCAGGAGTCTTCTGACTCCCACATTGACATCGAATTCGATCGCGACATTCGGCCAATTCTGTCGAACCATTGTTTTCAGTGCCATGGGGCCGACGAAGAATCTCGTGAGGCAGAACTAAGGCTGGATGTTCGAGAGTCCGCAATCGCCCATCAGGCCATTGACCCCGATCATCTGTCCAGCAGCAAACTGCTCACTCGGATCAAATCAACAGATGCCGCTGAACGGATGCCTCCAGCCGATGCCAATAAACCGCTGAGTGAAAAACAGATTCAGTTGCTCGAGCAATGGGTCGCCGAAGGAGCCCAGTATCAGGATCATTGGGCGTTTCGCAAAATTGAGCGCCCACAAGTTGCGAATCACGCCGCTGCGATTCCTGGTGGCGACGAGATCGATGCCTTTATTCAGGAACGTTTACACCCGACGGGTTTGACGCTCTCAGCCGAAGCGGATCGAGCGACTCTGATCCGACGAGCCACTCAGGATGTGCTTGGACTGTTACCGACGATTGAAGAGGCCGACGCGTTTATCAGCGATGATTCCCCGAACGCGTGGAATAATCTCGTCGATCGACTGCTGGAAAGCCCGCATTATGGGGAACGCTGGGGACGACACTGGCTCGATCAGGCACGGTATGCAGACTCCAATGGCTACACGATCGATGGTCCACGCATCATGTGGCCTTATCGAGACTGGGTTATTGCAGCAATCAATTGCGACATGCCATTCGATCAGTTTACGATTGAACAACTGGCGGGCGATCTGCTTCCGAACGCCACCACGTCTCAGCGAGTCGCTTCGGCATTTCATCGGAATACGATGATCAACGAAGAAGGTGGTGTGAAACCCGATCAGTTCCGTCACGAAGCATTGATTGATCGAGTGAACACCACCGGTGCGGTCTGGCTCGGGCTGACAATCGGATGCGCGCAGTGCCATTCGCACAAGTTTGACCCGATCCCGCATGAGGAATACTACCGGATGTATGCGTTCTTTAACGCAGCGGTGGATGCAAACAACGCAGGTGAAACAATCGATGTCCGAGCCGATGAGATGTTTGGCTGGAGTGACCTGCAACAGGAGCAATTGAAGGAACTCCAATTGCTCCGGGAGGAAAAACTGGTCCTCGAAAAAAATGCAACCGATCAACCGCCCCTTGCTGGACTGGCATGGAACTGGCAACCCGCGAAGGTGACTGCCATCAGAGCTTCCGGCAGCATTATTCTGAAGATCAACGAAGATGGGACATTGCTGTCAAAATCTGATCCGCAGGCGAATGATGCGTTTTCGATTACGTTTCAAAAGCCAGAGGAATCCCACGAAAGGGCAGCGGTCGCTGCAATTCGCCTGCGAACACTGACGGATCCCAGTCTTCCGTCCAGCGGACCAGGCACTGCCGGAAACGGCAACTTCGTACTGACAGATTTTGCGCTGAAAGCCGGTGGTGAAGAAAAGCGATTTGAAAAGGCCTGGGCAGATCATAGTCAGCCAGGTTATCCCGTGGAACATGCCATCGATAATCAGGAAAACACGGGCTGGGCGATCAACGTTGATGCCCCCCAGGCCGCTCGGGGAGTCAAAATGAATGCGCCGCACGAAGCCATCTTCGCTCTCGGTGAACCGGTGGCATTCAAAGACAACGTTCTCGTTGTCACAATGAGGCATGATCTGAACAAGAACTATCTTGTGGGACACTTTGCGATCGATTATTCCACAGCCAAAGTGCAACTGGACTCCCCGAACAGCGGTTCCTCAAAGCAGCTGGCAGAAATCAAAGCACGAATCGTCGCACTGGAGTCCCTGCTTCCAGCAAAGGGAGCCCCATTCAGGCAGATGGTGATGAAAGATCTGGAAACACCGCCGGACACTTATGTGCTGTTACGGGGTGACTTCCTGAATCCGGATCGAAGTCATGGCGCATTGACGCCGGGAGTGCCGGAAGCCCTGAAGATGAACCCTGAGACAACAGCATTCTCGAATCGACTGGACCTTGGCCGCTGGATTGTTTCTCGCGATAACCCATTGACGGCGCGAGTGACCGTCAATCGTATTTGGGCGAAATACTTTGGACGCGGGCTGGTCGAAACAGAAAATGATTTCGGCTATCAGGGAACGCCCCCGACACATCCGGAATTGCTCGACTGGCTTGCGGTCGAGTTAATGGACCACGGCTGGTCGTTGAAGCATCTCCATCGCACAATTCTTCGTTCGGCAACATACAGACAGAGTTCCTCACTGCCACAAACGACTGACGGACCCGTGTCAGCAGTCGATCCTGAGAACTATCTGCTGTCGCGACAGACTCGTTTTCGAGTGGAGGCCGAGATCGTCAGAGATCTCGCCGTAGCAGCCAGCGGATTGTTGGAAGCCAGAGTGGGTGGCCCGGGAATCCACCTGCCACAGCCGGATGGGATCTATGACTTCACTCAAAACAAGAAGGACTGGCCGACCGCCACGGGCACCGATCGTTATCGTCGAACGATGTATACGATGTTCTACCGCAGTGCGCCCTATCCGTTGCTGTCGACGTTTGACGCTCCTGACTTCAGTACGGTGTGTACTCGCCGAGCCAGGTCAAATACACCGCTGCAATCTCTGACCGTGGCCAATGACAACGTCTTTACGGAGCTGGCTGCAGGGCTGGCTGCAAAGACTCTTGCAAATGCAATGCTCCTGACTGATGAGCAAAGGTGTCTTGTGATGTTTCGAAGTTGTCTGACGCGTCAACCCGAGTCCCATGAACTTGCTGTGTTGCAGGATTTTCTCAGTCGAGAAATGTCCCGTTTTCATTCGGCTCCTGACGACGCAAAGAAGTTCGTTTTCAGGTCTGACGCTGATGCACCTGCGGAAGTTCTGGCCGCCTGGACAAGTGTGGCGAGAGCGCTGTTCAACACAGACGAATTCCTGATGCGGAACTAGGTTCGAATGAATTCGGCCGTTCCTGTGAGTTCCGGCGTGAACGCTTCCGTTATTCAAAAGCCTCAGTTTCAGCCTGTTTGGAGAGTCAACCTGCCGTGAGAGATGTGTTCAGGAGGGCTTCGGGTGCAATCGCCTGAAACTTGCCAGTTCTGTGAGAAAAAATAATCACAAAGAAAAAATTTTGACACGTGGATTTGCTGACCTAGGTTTCCAGTGTTGCGAATGACTGGTTCACCGCAGCGAACAAAGCGGAGGAAATCCGCTGACAAATCCAGGTGTTAACTCTGCGTGGCAGAGTTCTTATGTTGGCGGATAACACTCCGCCGTGACGTCACTTGCCCGGATCAGGGCTCCAACGTGAGGGGTTTTACGATGACGAAGTTTGCAAACAGCATTAAGAAGTTTCTGGTATCTGAGGACGGCCCAACTGCAGTGGAATACGCAGTTATGCTGGCGTTGATCATCGTTGTGTGTCTGGCTGCTGTTTCAGCAGTCGGCAGCAACGCCAATGCCAAGTTCACCAAGGTATCGAACTACCTGACATAGTCTGATTCCTCTCTGTGCTCACAAGGCGATAGAGAGATTATCAAACTGCGCTCAGCAGTACGAAAACAAGAGGGGTGCGAGTCGACGATTCGCATCCTTTTTTCGTTGACACGGGAAACACTGTTGGATGAGGGAATCGAATCCACAGAATTCTCAAAGTCGTTGTTGACGGTGGCAGGCTGTGACCTAGGTTTCATCCACGCCACGGTGGTTTTCGTAGTGACAACGCGATGCGTTGTCGGAAACGAAGTGCACGATTGCTGATGCGAAAGGTCTGGAATGATTCCCTATTGGATTGAATTGAATCCTGAAGATCTCATACAGGGAACTGCAGTCATGGCGATGGCACTCTATTTCCTGATCTTCACTTTGACGTCTTCTGTTCGACGCGCATAGCCCATCCCTTCGGGCTGGCCAACAGAGCGATTCTCCTCGCTCTGCAACAACTCATAACGGCACCTCGCTCTGGAGCATCACACATGGAACTGGCTGAATTCTTAGTGCAAAACTGGCACATTAAGGCTGTCTCTGCAATTCTGATTCTTGCTGCCTGGATTGACGGTCGTGAACTGAAGGTACCAAACTGGATCACCTTCCCGATGATTCTGGCCGGCCTGGTCTATTCCACCGCTGTGGGGGGGCTGGGCGGACTTGGGGCCGGACTTCTCGGGATGTGCGTAGGACTTCTGACACTGCTGCCACTGTATGCCGTGGGCGGTATGGGTGCCGGAGACGTGAAGCTGATGGCTGGCATTGGAGCCTGGCTGGGCTGGGAGATCACTTTAGCGGCCTTCTGCGTGTCCACCGTTGTCGGAGCCATCATGGCTGTTGTCATGGTGCTCTGGACAAAGAGCATGAAGCATCACTACGAAAACTTCCTGCTGATTCTAAGTGAGTGGATGGTGATCAAAAATCCGTACGAGCTTTCTAAAATTGCCGCGGAACGTAAACCACGGATGATGCTGTTGCCTTATGGAATTCCAATCTGCATCGGCACTATTGGCTACTTCGTCTTCACGGGAATGATGTAGTCGATTCTGCCGCAAAGCAAAGTTTGTACATATTCGATTCACAGGAAAATGAAAGGCTTCAGGAATCTTACTGAAGCCTCCACCGACAGCGAGTGTTTCGTTGTCGGGGACCCTCCGGTTCGCTATCTGGCGAATTGAGGGAGGTCGCTGAGATTGGCAATCCCGTCAGCATTAGGTGAAGCAGAGTTTTACTGTCTGCCGATGATGATGCTGATGGGGTACGGAATCACCTTGTTGTGTCGTCGTTTCTGCAGGATCTGCTGGCTGGCGCTGGTCGCTGGCGACAATTGCAGGTCGATGAGCAACGGTTGATAACGCGGGCATCCAACAACGGACTCCATAATGAAGAATCAATCCTTAATTCTGCTTGTCGTGGCTGTGGGATGTGGACTTGTTGCCATGCTTGGCGTCAAGCAGGTGATCAGTCAAAAACCTGATGAAAAAGTGGAGATGATTCAGGTTCTCAGCGCCGTCGCAGAAATTCAGCCAGGGGTACCTCTGGACGACCTTAACACTAGTTTCATTGAAATGGCTGTCGCTTCAGTTCCTGAAGAAGCCGTCACGAATCGTGAGGAGATCACAGACCGTTATCTGAAAGTTCCAGTCATGCAGGGTGATTGGATCCTCAAAAGCAAACTGACAGAAAAAGGCCAACGCGGCGCAGAGGCCAGTATTCCGCCGGGGATGGGGATTGTGACCATTCCCGTTGATGCCACAACATCACACAGCGGTATGCTGCTTCCCGGTAACCGAATTGATCTCCTGCTGACATACACGGATGACTCCAACGGCGACAATCTGCAAAAAACAATTGCAGTTCTTGAGTTCGTGGAAGTCTTCGCGGTTGATAATCGCGTTTACGGAATTGATAAGGGTGCAGATGCTCAGGCAAAGAATATTACGCTGCTGGTAACGCCCGATCAGGGCAAAGCAGTCACATTGGCTGGAAAAGTGGGAACACTTTCTACCATGATGCGTGCTCGGGTTGGGGCGGAAATGAAGGGACAATCGGGGATCTCTGAAGAGTTCCTGACCAGCTCTTTTCTTGGATCGAATCGCGATACTCCATCAGTCATGGATGCTCGAGAGGAGCAGGTTGACGTTGAGACAGCTGTCCCGGTGGCAGCGTCTGAACCAGTTTCGGATAAGGTCCAGGAAGCACCGTCGCTGAATGATCTTCTTGAACAGGAACTGAAACGAACGGCCGCTGCTGATCCTGGTGGATCGGGTCCGATGCCAGCAATCGCTTCAGTAAACGATGAGAATATCTGGACGATGGAAATCTATGAAGGTGAAGAATTGCGACTGGAATCAATCAGAATTCCAGACGCAGGTGGGAAAGAGTCCAGCAAGCCGTCGGGCAACTGGAGCATGTGGGATCTGTTGAAATCAAACTGATCTGTCCCAGTACTGGGGGACAGACATGGCGATTTTAAAACATCGTCAGTCAGGATCAGAATGCGATCGCGCGGAGCGCGTTATGAGTTGGGGATGCGACGTTTCGCGGTGAAAGCGGGACGTCGCTCTTCAGCGTTTAAGGGGTTGCAGGGATGCTTTCAAACCGACTTATCGTGGCTGCGTTGATTTCCTTCGCTTGTCTTTTCACCTGTTCACCGCAGGGATTAGGCCAGTCTGAAGGTACTTCTCCCATGTACACAATTCGCGAGGGTCGAAATGACGTGTCGCTGTTCGAGCGATTTTCGACCTTTATTCAGCATTCCGCGAAGATTAAGAAAGTGATGGACTTCGATGAAGAAGTTCTCACAGTGCAGGTCGTTGAAGGAAATCCGTATCAATTTCGGATCTACGCTCTGAAATCCGGAGTGACCTCAATCACGATCATCGACGAGAATGAAGCGAATTACTCGATCGAAGTGCTGATCCGCGGCGATGTGCGACATCTGGAATCGTTCATCCGCCGACTCTATCCCAATGACTCCATCGCGGTGGAAGAAATCAGCGATACGGCAGTGCGGCTGGACGGCTGGGTCTCCAAACCTGAGAACATCAGCGAGATCCAGGCCATTGCCGAGCAGTTCTATCCGGATGTGCTTAATCACATGAAGACCGGCGGTGTTCAGCAGGTTCTGCTGAAGTGCACCGTGCTGGAAGTTCAGCGTTCAAAATTCCGCGAACTGGGTATGAACTTTAAACTCGTTCGTCCGGACAGTTTCCTGACCAGCACCCCTGGACCGATCACGCCGATCGCTTCCTTTGGAGGCGGTATCCCCACACTGGGCGGATTTGGAGAAACAAGTATCTCGTACGGTTTCACGCGACCCAACAGCGTCTTTCAGGGCTTTGTCCAGGCAATGCTGAACGAAGGCCTGCTGAAGTCTCAGGCGACGCCCATGATCGTCACTCACAACGGGCGTCCGGCAAATTTTCTGAGCGGTGGTGAAACTCCTGTGCCCATCTCTGCTGGTCTCGGCGCGACGGGGATCGAGTTCAAGGAATTCGGTATTCAGATGAATGCCGTTCCGTACATCCTTGGGAATGGACGTGTTCGGCTGGAAGTGGAAACGATCGTTCGCGATCGGGATTTTTCGAACTCCGTCGTTGTTGCTGGCACGGCCACCACAGGTTTTAAGACCAACAGCGCGAATACTCAGGTTGAAATGAACTTTGGGGAAGCACTGGTTATTGCCGGGATGGTTTCAAGACGCGAAAACGCGTCATCACAAAAGCTGCCGTTCCTGGGAGAGTTGCCTTACATCGGGGCAGCGTTCAGTCGCAAGAACTACACCGAAGCTGAAACGGAACTGATCATCCTCGTCACACCAGAATTTGTCGCTCCAATGCCTGCCGGACAGTTACCCTCTGTCGGGCCCGGCATGTCTACAGATACACCCGTTGATCGCGAACTGTTCGGACACGGCCACCTGGAGGTACCGAAGATCGGTGAGGCTTGTGATCATTGCCAGAACGGAGTCATTGGGGGAGCCTGCCAAAATCCCAATTGTCCAAACTGCAAAGGATCCGGAGAGTGTGCCGTTGGCACTTCCAAGCCGGGGACGGAAGAAACTCCCGTGGTTTTACCAACAGGAAAGAAGTCGACAAAGGCTGTTCCCGCAAGTACTTCTTCAGCCGCTCCGGTCCGAAAAGCCCAGCCTCCGACAAGTCGAAAAGGCACTACTCGGTCGGGAGGCTCAGGTCTGATTTCCCCAACCATGCGTTGATCCGGATCCTCTGTGAGTATTGAAGAGTATAGCGGACCTTCTTCAGTACCGGACCATCGAAGATTTTGGTTCATGAGTTCGTAATCGAGAAGTGTTATGAAAAGCGTCTTGCGGCTGGCGACGGTTGACCCGGATGAGCGCTCGCGCAACTCGCTCAAAACGATGTTGCTGGGTGTCGATACAGTATGGCTTGAAGCGGAATGCTCGCGCTATGAATTCTTCATGGATGTCGTGCAGCAAACTCAGCCGGACATTGCTCTGGTCAATGTTGATTCCAACCATGCGCGGGCTGTTCAGCTTGTCGGAGAAGTGTCTCGTGCCGTTCCCAATTGTGCAGTTCTGGTCGTCAGCAACTCACAAGAAGGCAGCCTGATTCTCCAGGCCATGCGAAATGGTGCTCGTGAATTCCTGAACATGCCGCTGCAATTGGATGATTTCATCGCAGCGCTGGATCGAATTCGAGTTTCCATGGGAGGTGCGTCCGGTGAAGGTGCAGGACGCGTCGGACAGATTATTACTGTGGCCGGAGTGGGTGGTGGAGTGGGTGGCACTGCCCTTGTCGTAAACGCTGCCGCTTCCCTTGCTCAGGATCCAAAGAATACCCCCGTCATTATTGACCTCGATCTGACGCTGGGTGATGCGGACGTCTGGCTGGACATTATTCCGGAATTCACAATCCGTGATGTGGCGGACAATATCGCTCGTCTGGATTATGGCCTGCTTAAGCGGTCCCTCACACGTCATGATTGTGGAGTCTATCTGCTGCCTCGTCCAGTGGAGCTTGAAACCGGCGAAGCGATGAAATCGGACGACCTCCGGCGAATTCTGGCGCTCCTCAAAGCTACGTTTTCACACCTGATTATTGATGTGAGTAAGTCGTTCGGCCGCCTTGATCTTTCAGCCATGGAAGTGTCTGACAAGGTTCTGCTGGTGACACAACTGGATCTCTCCTGCCTGCGCAACGTCGTGCGTATTACGCAGTTTCTGGAGAATTTCCCCGGTGTTAAAGAGAAGGTCGAAATCGTCGTCAATCGAATGGGACTCGAGGACAGCGACATCAGCCTGAACAAAGCTCTGGAGACAATTGGCCGCGCTGTCTTCTGGCAATTGCCAAATGACTATGCGACCATGGTCGGCGCTCGCAACAATGGTGTGCCGCTATGCCAGTTTGCTCCCAAAGCCCGCCTTACACGCAGCATCAATGATATGGTGCGAAATCTCAGTGTCGGTGATACCGGCGGCAAGAAGGAAGAGGAAGCTCCGAAGAAAAAGAGCGGACTGTTCGGACTTTTTGCCGGACGATCGTAGTCTTCAAGGCAAAGTTAAATGGCCGTGGAAACGTCCACCACCGCCTTGATAACGCCGGTTTCCGGACGCGTGAAGGATTCGAATTCCTCCACCATATTCTGGAATGACGTCCGGTGAGTTATCCATGGCGTTGTATTAATGATGCCCTCTTCAATCAGTCGAATGATGCGACCAAAATCTGCCGGCAGCGCGTTGCGTGACGCTTTCAAGGTCATTTCCGGTCGATGAAGAGTTGCATGACTGAAAGTGATCTCTTCAGTCGTGATGCCCACATAAACCAACGCTCCCGTATGGGCCACGTGCTTCATCGCATTGGACATCGAATGCTTGTTTCCAGTGGCATCGGTGACCACCAGGTACAGATCGCCGCCGGTAATGGACTTCATCTGATCCAGTTCGGTTCCATCGCCTTTGAACAGGATGGTATGCGGAACACCGTACTGCGTTTTGCAGAAGTCCAGCCGGGACTGAACCATGTCCATGACAGTCACCGTCGCGCCTGTCAATCGTGTAAATTCCAGCGTCGCGAGCCCAATTGGTCCGGCTCCGATAATCAGCACGTGATCGCCGGGGCCCGAGGCTCCTCGGTCCGTCGCGTGGCAACCAATCGCCAGCGTTTCGACCAGCGCGAGTTGTTCATACGAGAGCTTCGCTGAAGGATGCAGCTTTTCCGCACGGATCAGGAAACGCTCGCAGAGACCGCCGTCAATCATGACGCCGATCACGTTCAGCGATGTGCAACAGTTGCCCTGCCCTTTTCGGCACGCAAAGCAATGACCGCAATTCATGTACGGTTCCACGCTGCAGCGATCGCCGACGTTAACGTTTCCCACGTCCGTGCCCACAGCCAGCACTTCGACTCCCAACTCATGTCCGGGGATACGCGGATACCGGAAGAATGGAAACTTGCCCAGATAGCCGCTCAGGTCTGTGCCACAGATTCCCATGCGATGGGTCCTGACCAGAACCTGCCCCGGTCCTGGTTGACCGGGATCTGCGATATCCACATATTCAAATCGCCTGGGCTCTGTGAGTCGAATAGCTTTCATGGGGCGATCTTTTCGGTTAAGGATTAAGGTCAGAGGAGCTGCGTGTTTCGAAACCCGTTTAGCCACTCACCATTTTCTGCTGGTACCAGTCCATCGTGGACTTCAATCCTTCGGCCAGCGGCACATTCGGTTCCCAGCCCAACAAAGTCCGGGCCCGAGTAATATCAGGACACCGTTTCTTAGGATCGTCTTTCGGCAGCGGCAGGTGAATGATCTTCGACTTGCTCCCGGTGACCTTAATCACGGCCTCCGCCAGTTCCAGCATCGTATTTTCCACCGGGTTTCCAATATTGATTGGTCCGGTATGCTCGTCCTGATCCATCAGAGTCATCATTCCGGCAATCAGGTCGTCGCAGTAACAGAACGAACGTGTTTGCAAGCCGTCACCATAGACCGTGATATCCTGCCCTTTCAGAGCCTGCATGATGAAGTTTGAAACGACTCGACCATCATCCGGTGCCATTCGGGGGCCATAGGTATTAAAGATTCGGATAATACGAATCTCTGTGCCGTGTTCCTGGTGATAATTCATCATCAGAGATTCAGCGATACGTTTGCCTTCGTCGTAGCAGCTGCGAGGTCCGATCGGATTCACATGTCCCCAGTAATCTTCTGTCTGAGGATGCACAAGCGGATCGCCGTAAACTTCTGACGTCGATGCATGCAGGACTCTCGCGCCGCAACGTTTGGCAAGCCCCATGATGTTGACCATGCCCACCGTTGATGTCTTGATCGTCTTGATGGGATTGTACTGATAAGCCTCCGGAGACGCCGGGCAGGCCAGATTGAAGATCCTCTCGGCTTCGACATAGAGAGGGTGCACAATGTCGTGCCTGATCAGTTCAAAACGAGAGTGCCCAATCAGATGACGCACGTTTTCCTTCGAGCCCGTAAAAAAGTTATCCACACAGATAACATCATCTCCACGTTCGATCAGTCGGTCGCACAGATGACTGCCAAGAAACCCGGCTCCGCCGGTGACGAGTACGGTTGCCATAATTCTGTAGTACCATTTAAAAAAAAAGAGGCTGAGCGTCAGCCTGTCATAGAAACGCCGTCCACAACGACGCCACAAAGAACGCACACCAGATTAACCCGCCCGCTGCGACTCAGCCAGCCCGATCGCTCGATCGATGCGACCCAGGACACAGTCCCGTCCAAGCAATTCAAGGGACCGGAATAGGTCGGCTCCCTGAGCCTTTCCGGTCACACACAATCTTAACGCAGGAAACACGTCACCCACTTTGACTTGTTTTTCGCCGGCGAATCCCTGGAGCAGATCGTGGAGCGGTGTCGCCGTGAAGTCAGTGACAACTTCAAGACGCTTTCGCAGATCGCGCAAAAGATCGACGGCTGCTTCTGGTTTGACCACTCGCTTCTGGAAGTTTTTGTCATCCATCTTCAGGCGTTCGTCAGCGACAAAGAATTCGTCGAGCTGGAAAATGTCACCAAAGACGCGAATTCGATCGGCCGCCAGATCAATCACACTTGCGACTCGTGCCCGCGTGGCGGCATCATTTTCGTCGTCGATCAGCCCTGCCTTCTTCAGGAACGGCAGACATCCCGCCAGTTTTTCTTCCGCCGGCAACTCACTCATCCAGTGAGCCTGGAAGTTCAGCATCTTGTCCGGATCCAGTCCTGCAGCACTCTTGATCACGCGTTCCAGCGTGAACTTCTGGACCATCTCGGACAGGGTGAAGAATTCTGCCTGATCATCGAGCGACCAGCCGAGTCGCACCAACGCATTCAATACACCGGCCGGAAGAAATCCAACCTGCTGATAATACGCGACCATGACCGGCGAAAGTGCATCAGATCCCGGATCGATACCAACGCGGCTCAAAACTTGATCACCCAATTCAAACAACTTTTGAAACTGCGGATTGGTGCGGTACTTGTCGATCTTGCGTTTGCTCATCTTCTCTTTGCTGCCCGGAGAGGCGACGTAGGGAATATGAGCCCACTCCGGCGTCTTATAGCCCAGGGCGCGATGAAGCAGAACCTGAATCGGAGTGTTCGGAAGATGTTCCTCAGCGCGGATGACATGAGTGATCTCAAGGGCGGCATCGTCAACAACTGTCGCAAAGTTGTAAAGTGGTGACCCATCGCTGCGAGCAACCACAGGATCCGGCATCAGGCTGCAGTCCCACTCGACCTGACCGCGCACATGATCGTCGATCACAACTTTGTCCGTGCGAGGCACCAGCAGGCGAACCACAAATGGCCTTCCTTCGGCCATCAGTTTCGCAGTTTCTTCCTGGCTCAATACCAGCGACGCACGGCTGCTGACGTAGACACGTTTTTCTTTTTCCGCCGCTTCACGCTGACTCTGAGTGTCTTCCGGGGCTTCGAAGTCCCGATACGCTTTACCAGCATCCAGCAACTGTTGCAGGGCCGCATCGTAAAGCGATCGTCTCTGAGACTGAAAGTAGGGTGCATGGGGTCCGCCGACTTCCGGACCTTCGTCCCAGTCCAGCCCCAGCCAGCGGAATGCATCCAGAATCGGCCCCAGAGCGGCGTCGACATTGCGTTGCTGGTCGGTATCATCGATGCGCAGGATAAACTGACCTCGATTGTGACGAGCCCACAACCAGCAAAAGAGTGCGGTACGCATCCCGCCAATGTGCATGTATCCGGTTGGGCTGGGAGCAAATCGAGTTCGAACAGTCATGATCGGATTTCGGTAAAGTTGTCGGTAATGAACGAGCCTTCCATGACGACGAGATGATGGCGTCTGATTGGCCTGCGAATCGTAACCAGCAAGCTCCCGGCATCAAATGCAATTTGCCATTGAGATCCTGGGGAAGTATCAGGAGAGTCGACAATGTGAATTTCCCACTCTCAATACCCGGAATCTCACGAGGAAAATGAGCGGTACGAACTTCTGACAGGATCATTACGCTTAACGAATGTTCATCGTCGTCTAAAATCGGGAGGGAACTTCGTCCACGATTCATATTCGACTTCAAACCCAATCCTCTTAACCTCAGGCTGACACGATGCGAGGTCCCGGCTCCAAAGCAGGCTTTTTGTTCAAGCTGGTCATTCCGGCCACGTCTGTGTTCGCCATCACAGTTCTCTCAATGATTGCGGTCTTGTTCAGCAATCAGCAGGCTCCCCTGGCTCAGCTGCTGAATAAATACGGCAATACATTGCTGGCAGCCGAGTTCTTTGCCGTGATCGTTCTCGCCCTTCTGGCAATGACGGTGGACCGTATTCAGACATTGCGGCAATTGAAGCTCGACGAGCAGTCGAAACTTCGGACGATTGAATTGGTCGATCAGCCGAGTGATGCAAACACGCCGCAGTGACATCGTTCCCGGCTCATGGCGTTCAGCAGCAGCCCAGTAGACCGCGTCGGCTGGAGTCCCAACCGGGTGCGACCTGATGAACTTGTGATTCGACAAGTTGAACGAAATCCGAAATGATATGCCCAACGCTGTTTCAAAGAACAATAGAAACGGTTGTGGTTGACATTCAATCCATTTTTGAACTCGCACCAGACTCCCATGCATTCACGAACACGACTTGCTGCCGACCAGCTCCGCAGCCATCGATATCTCGGTCCGGATGATCTTCGTTCTTTTGGACATCGCTCACGACAAAAGCAGGCTGGATTTACGACTGAGGATTTTTCCGGGAAACCGGTGATCGGCATTCTGAATACATGGAATGATCTGATCTCCTGTCACGCTCATTTTCGGCAACGAGTGGAAGAGATCAAACGCGGCGTTTGGCAGGCTGGCGGGTTTCCTGTGGAGATTCCTGTCATGGGGCTTAGTGAAACCTTCATGAAGCCGACGTCGATGTATTATCGCAATTTCCTTGCGATGGAAGCCGAGGAAGTCCTTCGCACTTACCCCATCGACGCCGCCGTGCTGATGAGTGGCTGTGACAAGACGACTCCGGCCCTTCTCATGGGCGCCCTCAGTGCCGATGTGCCTTCGATTGTGATGCCAGGCGGGCCGATGAACAAAACTTCCTGGCACGGCGAACAGTTGGCAAGTGGTACAGACGTCTGGCGATTCTGGGCCGAACGTGGTGCCGGCCGAATGTCTTGTGAAGCCTGGTGCGATCTGGAAGACCATATTGCGGCGTCGCCCGGACATTGCATGACAATGGGCACGGCCTCCACGATGACTGCGCTGGCCGAAGTGATGGGGATGACTCTGGCCGGAGCCAGCTCGGTCCCGGCAACACATTCGGGCCACGCTCGGATGGCCACCCTGACGGGTCGCCAGGCCGTGGAGCTCGCCTGGTACAATCTGAAGCCAACAGAAGTCATGGATCGCGTTTCGTTCGTGAATGCGATCACGACCCTCATGGCTATCGGAGGATCCACAAACGCCATTGTCCATCTGATGGCTATGGCTGGACGTACTGGTGTGACTCTGACTCTGGAAGATTTCGATCGCATTTCCCGACGCACGCCGGTGCTGGCCAATCTGCGGCCGACCGGAAAATATGTCATGGGTGATTTCTTTGATGCGGGCGGATTAAATGCCTTGCTGGCTCAGATTTCCGACCTGCTGCATCTGGATGCCATCACTGTGGAAGGGCAGACATTGAAGGAAGCCATCGGCGACGCGCCGATCTGGAACGACGATGTCATTCGTCCTCGCAAAACGCCCTTGTGTTCATCGGGAAGTCTTGCTGTACTTCGAGGAAACCTTGCCCCGGACGGATGTGTGATCAAACCGGCCGCGGCGGAGGGACATTTGCTGCAGCATACGGGGCCTGCCGCTGTCTTTCGGGATTATCCGGATCTGAAAGCGAGGATCGACGATCCGGCTTTGGGTTTAACGAAAAATCATGTCATCGTGCTCCAGAACGCCGGGCCACTCGGAGCGCCAGGGATTCCGGAATGGGGAATGTTGCCTATTCCAAAATACCTGCTGCAGGAGGGAGTGCGGGACATGGTTCGGATCAGCGATGCTCGCATGAGCGGCACCAGCTACGGAGCCTGTGTTCTGCATGTGTCGCCGGAGTCCTACGTCGGCGGACCGTTGGCCCTGGTGCAGGACGGCGACATGATTCGGCTCGATGTTGTCGGACGGACGCTGCAGCTGGAGGTTTCTGAAGAGGAACTTGCCGCACGACGTGCCAGGTGGGTTGCTCCGGAACCGAAGTTCAGCCGCGGCTATGGAAAACTCTATTTTGAAGAGACGACTCAGGCTCATGAAGGCTGTGACTTTCGCTTCCTGCATGCGGATGGAAGCCAGGACGCGCCGCCATCGATCTACTGATGTTTTCAAGACCATAACCATCCATACTGGAGTCGTGATCTTTGAGCGATGCCCGAGTGACTACAATCAAAAATGGCACGGCCAGAGGGACTTTGGATTCGGATTACGCCATTACAGTTTTCGGCCTACAAACTCGAGAGTTTCATGAAGAAGTCCGCGTCATCCAGAAAGAAAACAGCGACGACTGCTGACGACTCAGATCCGTCGATAAACGGCGGGCCGACATCAGAATTCACAGAAATCCTGCTATCCAATTTGCAACAGTTCTGGGGCTATCCTGGATTTCGAGCTCTGCAAAAGGAGTCTATGTCGCTGGTCATGAGCGATCACGATTCGCTGGTGGTCTTGCCGACAGGTGGAGGTAAATCGCTCTGTTATCAGGTTCCCGCCATTTCGCGCGACGGCCTGGCTCTGGTTGTCTCTCCGTTGATCTCGCTGATGAAAGATCAGGTGGATTCGTTGCAGAGTGTGGGCATCTCGGCGGCCTGCATCAACAGCATGCAGACGAATCGCGAGAAGCTTGACGTCGCGGAAAAAATCCGACACCGCGAACTGAAGTTGTTGTACATCGCACCCGAGCGTCTTGTTCAGGCAAAGACCGTGGAGTTCCTGCAGAGCGCAGGTGTCTCGTTTGTGGCAATTGATGAGGCGCACTGCATCAGTCAGTGGGGGCACGATTTTCGACCCGAATACCGTCAGCTTAAGAATCTGAAATTTATCTTCCCGGGCGTTTCCGTTCACGGCTATACGGCGACGGCAACGGAACAGGTTCGTGCTGATATTGTAGAGCAGTTGGGACTGACGCAATGCGAAGTGCTGGTCGGATCCTTCGATCGGCCGAACCTGCAGTATCGCGTTGAAAGGCGGACTGATCCGATTGGTCAGATTCAGCGAGTGCTGAATCGGCATAAAGGGGAATCCGGAGTCATCTATTGTATCAGCCGCAAGAATGTCGACTCAACCAGTGAGGCTTTGAATCGTCTGGGCTACAGGACACTTCCCTATCATGCGGGAATGTCGGACAACGATCGTCGCGGGAATCAGGACGCCTTTATCGACGAAGACGTGAATATCATCGTGGCGACAGTGGCTTTCGGAATGGGGATCGACAAGAGCAACGTGCGTTTCGTGATTCACGCAGAAATGCCTCGTTCGCTGGAGAACTATCAGCAGGAAAGCGGCCGTGCGGGACGTGATGGTCTGGAAGCCGACTGTGTTTTGCTGTACGCAGCGAATGACGTCGACACCTGGGAATTCCTGATGAAGGACATTGAAGACCGTGCCGTATTGAAATCGGGGCAGGATTCACTGAGGGCGATGAAACAGTATTGCACCAGTACTCGCTGCCGTCATGCGCAGCTGGTGGAACACTTTGGACAGATTCTGGAGACCAGCAATTGCGGTGCCTGTGATTTTTGTCTGAAGGAGATGGAACCGGTCGCCGATTCTTTGATTGTCGGCCAGAAGATTCTTTCGTGCGTGATTCGCCAGGGAGAGCGATTTGGAGCGGCGTATACGGCACAGGTGCTGCGAGGCTCGAAGGTCAAACGAATTGTCGAGAACGGACACGACAAACTCAGCACCTGGGGTCTAATGAAAGACGAATCGGAACCGCAATTGCGGAATTGGATTGATCAGTTGCAGTCCCAGGGATTCCTGCGGCAGGCTGGTGAATTCAATTGTCTCGAAGTGACCCCGAGCGGCCGTCTGTTGTTGAAGGGACAGATCACGCCGGCATTGTTAAGAACTCGAGTGGCCGATTCCGCAGGACCTGTGGATGATCCGTGGGACGGTGTGGATCGGGATCTGTTCGAGGAGTTGCGGGGAATGAGAAACCGTCTGGCGATTCAGAAACATGTGCCTCCTTACATTATCTTTGGAGATGCCACACTCCGCGATCTCGCGCGGCATCGACCGACGAAACTGAAATCCCTTGCCAGGATCCACGGCATCGGTGCTCAAAAGCAGAAGGAGTTTGGAGCGGTCGTGCTCTTTACAATTCAACAGTGGTGCGAATCGAACGATGTCGAGCCCAACATCAATCTGGAGGCCGCTGAAAAGCCGCGATTGCCTCAAAAGCTCTCAAAGGCAAAAGCCCCCAGTGAACAGAAAACCGACGAATACTTTGATCTGTTCGAACAGGGGCTGTCGATGGAGGATGTCGCTCACCAGCTTGGACGATCACTGGACACTGTGAGCAAGTATCTGGGGATGTATGTCGAAACGCATCGCATCACCGACATCGGAGCCTGGATACCGCCTTCGATGGAGAAGCGTATCAATGCTGCGATCGGTCAGCTGGGCTGCGAACGACTGAAGCCCATTTTTGAGCATCTTGACAGTGAGGTCTCTTACGCTCATCTGCGTATTGTTGTCACAGCCTGGAATCTGCGTCAGGCCGAAGACGAGTAACTGTCTGCGACGTCAGTTGCATGAGCCGGCATTCCGTGTATCCTGAACCCCGCTGCTTGTAACGAATCCTGCCGAATCCCTCCTGCCTGTTTCACCTGGCTCAAGCACGTCTCGGAGTTGTCATGAGCGTTGCTACTTCTGGCGAATGGAATGTCTGGAAAAACAACAATGCACTTCGCGCAATTCCGCACTTAGTCATTGTGGTTCTGGCGACCGCCCTTGCCGGCTCGCCGAAGTGCTCCCTGGCTGATGAACCATTGCCGGTGACACCTTCGCTAAACTCGCAAATCCTGCCTTTGCTGAAGCGACATTGCTTTAAGTGTCATGGAGTCTCAAAAAAAGAAGGACAGCTTCAGCTTCATTCTGCTGTGCGAATCTGGAAGGGTGGAGAATCGGGACCTGCTGTCGTGGCGAAACATCCCGATCAAAGTCTGTTATGGACTCGAGTCAACTCCCATGAAATGCCTCCAGACGCGCCGCTCTCAGACATGGAGAAGCAACTCCTGCACGACTGGATCGCATCCGGAGCGAGCGGGCTTCCAGAGGACGCGGCAGCCGCAGAATCCATGCAGCGGGACGAGCACTGGGCATTCACTCGTCTGGCTCCTTACGAGCCACCTCAGGTAAAATTTCCCGCGTCCTGCCGGACTCCTGTTGATCAATTTCTGCAAATGGACCTTGAACGGATTTCACTGCATCTCTCACCGCCAGCCGATCGGCGGACGCTGATCAGGCGAGTGAGCTTTACTTTGACCGGATTGCCTCCGACACCTGAGGAGATTGACGAATTCGAGTCTGACCAAAGTGCTCATGCGACAGAAGCCATGATTGATCGTTATCTGGCTTCCGAGCAGTATGGTGTCCGCTGGGGACGTCACTGGCTGGATGCGGCAGGCTATGCGGATTCCAATGGTTACTTCAATGCCGATTCTGATCGACCGCTGGCGTATCAGTACCGTGACTATGTGGTTCGAGCCATCAATGCTGACAAGCCGTTTGATCAGTTCGTGCGCGAGCAGATTGCCGGCGATGAACTGTCGGGGTTTCATCGCGAGGAGCACCGTCGATCGGCAACGGCTGAGATGATCGACATGCTTGTCGCGACGCATTATTTGCGAAACGGTCAGGATGGCTCGGGGGAAAGTGATGGAAATCCCGATGAAGTCCGCATCGATCGTTACACGGCTTTAGAATCGGCTCAGCAGATCGTGGCCTCATCACTACTGGGTCTGACTTTCCAGTGTGCGAAGTGTCACGATCACAAGTTTGAACCTCTCACGCAAAAAGATTTTTATCAGTTCCAGTCCGTGTTCTATCCGGCTTACAACCCAAACAACTGGCGGAAGCCGAATGAACGAATCATTCACGCGAGCTTGCCGGGGGTTTACGACGCCTGGGAGTCGCAGTTGATCGAAACAAAATCGCGACTCAAAAGCCTGCAGACGCAATTGCGGGATTGGTCAGCAAAAAATCGTTTGCCGGATCTTGTTCGGTTCTCTGATGACTTCACAGAGTCAAATCGTCTGAAAGAAAACTGGGCCGACACGATTCCGGGTGATGATGTTCCGGCCGGCGTTTCTACTGTGACGCTGCTTTCCGCCGGGGAGCCAGAATCTCAGCCGGTGCCGGCGGCGTTGGCGGCAGCGTTGGCGGCAGATGGACGCCTCAGGATTATTGAAGGTGGCCTCGCAGGAGACAAATGGCTTTCGACTCGGCAATCCTTCGACTGGACGCCGGATGTGGAAGGCCAGTGGATTCAAGTTTCATTCTCGCTTGTCGATACTAAGGTTCGCGAGGATGAAAAAACTGCGGAACGCATCGCTTACGGGATTTCCCTGCACGACTTCAACAATAACAGCAACGTGACAGGCGGCAACATCCTGATTGACGGGAATCCGGCGGGTGGAGCGTCCGTGCATCTGGATTATCCCGGGATTGCCTCGACCCACGCGGGCAACGTCGGCAGCGTCGGATATGTCAGTGGCCGGTCGTATGGCGTCCGAATCACTCACCTCGCGGATGCAAAATTTCAGCTGCAGCATGTTGTCGATGGCTTGCCTGAGGGACCAGCCGTTGACCTTAAGCAGACAGACCTTCCGGACGGCAGTTTCGCCTTTGGGCTTTGCTGCGGCCGAAGTTATCAGGTCGATGATGTGCTTGTGGAAACCTCGTTTGCTGCGGATTCGGAAAAAAATGAGTCTCCAACTCTTGTGGCGTTTCATTCCGAGCTGAAACGTCGGCAGGATGAGATTAAGGCCGTTGCGGATGCGATTTCCGGACTGCAGGCTCAGGAACCCGGAACGATCGCCTGGGTAACCGACACCGAGCCTGTTCCTCCCGACGTGTTTCTTCTGGAACGCGGAGAATATTCTCTTCCGAAAGACAAAGTCGAACCTGCCGCTATTGCGGCCCTGAGGGATGAGGAAAATCCACTTGAGGTCACGCAGCCTGCCCATGGAGTTTCATCGTCTGGTCGCCGTCTGGCCTGGGCCAATTGGGTCACCCGCCCGGGTTCCAGAGCGGCTTCGTTGATGGCTCGCGTCCAGGTAAATCGAGTCTGGCAGCAGCACTTTGGAATTGGTCTGGTCAGCACACCCGAGAACCTGGGAATGAGTGGTTCCGAACCGTCAAACCCGGAGCTTCTGGACTGGTTGGCGAATGAGTTTGTACGGTCCGGTTGGAGATTAAAATCTCTGCATCGATTGATCCTGCAATCCGCTGTTTTTCAGCAGTCCAGCGTTGCGACAGCTGATGGACTTTCAAAAGATGCTTACAACAGGCTGCTCTGGCGTTATCCGCTTCGACGCCTGGATGCTGAGGCCGTGCGGGATGCTCAACTGGCGATCAGTGGCGATCTCGACCTGACCATGGGTGGTCCTTACATATCCACAACTCGCAACGGTGCCGCGGAAGTGGTTATCCCGGAAGATCGCGCTGGGGCGTTTCGCCGGTCGATCTACCTTCAGCAAAGACGCAGTCAGGGACTGAGTCTGCTCAACGTTTTCGACGCTCCCATGATGGTGGTAAACTGTACTCGGCGTCCGATAACAACCATGCCGTTGCAGTCGCTGACTCTGCTGAATTCTGACTTTGCCGTGAATCGAGGAAAAAGTTTTGCCACTCGGCTGATAAAGGACGCGGGGGATTCGGCGGATACCAGAATTCAACGGGCGTTTTTACTGGCCACCGGAGCCGAATGCAGTCACGATGTTTTGTCCGAATCATCGCAGTTCATCAGTCATCAGACAGAACTTTATTCTGTGGCTGCTGGTTCCGATGCGGCAACCGCTGAAATTCGAGCGTGGTCGGACTTTTGTCAGCTACTGCTGGCAAGCAATGCGTTTTTGTATCTCGAATAGTTCTTGTTAGCTGACACCAGCAACGCGTGGTTGCGGCCCGCCCGATTTTAAGTTTTGACCGCGAATTGTGTGGAGATTCTCAGATGCAGTTTTCCTGCGACCAAAACCTCGAGACAACTCGCCGCATGTTTCTGGGAAGCCACGCCGGAAACGTGGGCCTGCTGGCATTGGCATCATTGCTGAATGATCAGCCCAAAGCGGTCGCTGAAGAGTCGGTTTACGCGGGGCACGATTTCACTCCGAAAGCAAAGTCCGTCATCTGCCTGTTTCAGAATGGTGGCCCCAGTCAGATGGACTTGTTCGATTACAAGCCAGAGCTCACTCGTTGGCACGGCAAGCCTTATCCGGCGGGCGATCTGGAAACCCATTTTGATAAGCAAAAGGGAAACGTGCTTGGATCGCCCTACAAATTTCGACGCTGGGGACAGTCGGGGATCGAGCTGTGTGAACTGTTGCCGCATACGGGTTCCATTGCCGATGAAATTACGCTGATCCGTTCGATGAAAACCGGATCTGTCGATCACGAAGCCGCTCTTCGCATGATCCATTCGGGCAGATTGTTTGCAGGAATGCCGTCGTTGGGTTCCTGGGTTACCTATGCTCTGGGCACCGAAAATCAGGATCTTCCTTCGTATGTTGTTCTGTCCGACCCCGGTGGACTTCCCATCGATGGCGAGAAAAACTGGAGTTCTGGATGGCTGCCTGCCGTGTACCAGGGCACAGTGTTCCGTTCGGGTTCCTCGCCCGTCTTAAATCTTCGGAGTCCTGAAGGCGTCACAGACGACATCCGCCAGAATCAGTTGCGATACCTCGCAAGTCTGAATCATCGTCAGGCGGCTCGTTATCCGGAAAACAGCGAACTGACTGCCCGCATTGCCAACTTCGAAACGGCTGCTCGAATGCAGACATCCGTTCCAAAGTTGCTCGATCTGTCTGATGAAACTGCTGACACTCGCTCGATGTATGGGCTCGACAATCCGGCCATCGAAGAGTACGGAGCCAGGTGCCTGACTGCCAGGAAACTTATCGAACAGGGCGTGCGATTTGTCGGGGTGTACATGAGCGGTCAGCCGTGGGACACTCACAGTCGCAACGCCGAAAGCCTGAAAGGCCTTTGTGCCCGCACCGATCAGCCATCGGCCGCACTGGTCAAGGATCTGAAGCAACGAGGCTTGCTGGATTCAACGATTGTCATCTGGACTGGTGAATTTGGACGCCTGCCAATTTCTCAGGGGCCTGACGGTCGAGATCACAACCGGCATGCATTTTCACTCTGGATTGCTGGCGGTGGATTTAAACAGGGGCATTCCTATGGAGCAACCGATCCATTTGGATATGCCGCCGTGGAAAACGTCGTCAACGTACATGATTTGCATGCCACGATGCTGGCTTCGCTCGGCCTGGACCATTCACGGCTCACGGTTCCCTACGATGGGCGTGATACGAGTCTCACGGACCCCGAGGTCACTCACGCGCAGGTCATTCGAGAATTATTGGGCTGACCACTTTGCTTCTTTCGTCATCGAAGTCGAGAAAACTCGGGCATTCAGAACTCCGGGAAACGGCCGAGATTTCGGCGACACAATTCAGAACGCAGCGCCAGGACGGAGGACTCATGACATCGAGAAGAATCGAGAACTTCGGGCGAAATCGGGATCTTCACCCGACAGCGTACTACGAGCCACAGAACGAATCCGAGGTTTTGGACATCCTGAATCGACATCGAATGCAGTCGATCCGAACGATCGGAAGCCTTCACTCGTGGAGTGAAGCGATTTGCGGTGACGGAGTTGTGCTGAGTCTTCGAAATCTGACAAGTATAGAGATTTCCACAACGGGCTCCGGGAGTTCAGCCGTCGTTGGTGCCGGAGTGCAGATCAAGCACCTGCTGCAGTTCCTCAAGCATCATGGAAAAACACTGCCGTCAGTCGGATTGATCACAGAGCAAACTATCGCGGGTGCCATCTCCACCGGCACCCATGGCTCGGGCAAGCATAGTCTTTCACATTACGTGATTGCTGTCCGACTTGCCCGCTACGATTCGGACAGTGGCAATGCGATCGTTGAAGAGATTCATTCGGGAGACGCACTTCTCGCTATTCGATGTTCCCTGGGTTGTCTGGGAGTAATTCTCAGGGTTCAGATTCAGGTCCGCGACCTGTACAACGGCGAAGAGCATTGGCGTGAATATCGTACGTTGGAAAATGTCCTGAACGCAGAACAGGAGTATCCTCTGCAACAGTTCTTTCTGACACCGTGGAAATGGACTTTCCTGGCACAGCATCGCCGAGAGACATCGGCAAAACGCTCATGGTTCGCCCGGCTCTATCGAGTCTATTGGTTCGCGTTGATCGACATCGCATTACACCTGCTGCTGTTGCTGGCTTCTCGGATTGTCAAGTCCGCGACATTCGTTCAATTACTTTATCGCTATCTAATTCCATCGTTGGTCATTCGTCGCTGGCGAGTCGTGGATGATTCCTCAGACATGCTGGTCATGGAACATGAGCTGTTCCGCCATATTGAGACCGAACTGTTTGTTCCCCGCAGGCATCTGGAGGCTGCATTAAGCTGTGTGCGGGAAGTTCTCCGCGTTGCCGGTGGCACTACAGAAAACCTCTCAAGCGAACTGAATCGGGATTTGCAGCTTCTGAATTTGACCGGCAAGACGGAGACGCTTCGCGGGGTATACTGCCATCACTATCCAATTTGCGTTCGCAGAATCAAAAACGACGCGACTCTGATTTCCATGGCATCGCCTGAAACCGATGCGTCCGATATCGGAGATCCGTCAAGCGACTGGTATTCTATTAGTCTGGTCAGTTATGAGGCCCCTTCCTCGCGAATGGGCTACATCATGACAACGCAGCACCTTTCTGAGATCATGGCAAGGCTTTTCCACGCGAGGCCGCACTGGGGAAAACTGTGCCTGCTGCCACCAGATCAACACGCTGCCCTCTATCCCCGATTTGAAGAGTTTCGCATGATCTGTAGACAGCAGGACCCCAATGGCGTTTTTTCCAACACCTGGACGTCAAGATTGCTGAAGGGCGAATGCTGAATCTCTCTGTTGGAAGCAGTCTCCGAGTCGTTGGAGCGAGTGTCTCCCCCAATCAATCCAGTCTCGTGAGACCGTTATGAGCACTGCTACCCAAAGTGACTGTTCCCAGGATGATAGTTTGAGATATCCTGTTCGCGGTTTTAGCCGCAATTGATTTTCAATTCTACCGATGAGAGTCTGGCAATGATTCGCTCCTTTTTGATGTGGTTGGTCTTTGGCAATTTATCGATCACAGCCTTCGCCGCTGAATCTGAAGGGGTTCGAGTTATAACGTATCATGGGTATCGCTCTGCCATCGAACTGACAAACGGACATGTCAGAGTGGTGCTCTGCCCGGAAGTCGGCGGACGCGTGCTTGAGTATTCATTAAATGGAAAGAACAGTTTGTTTCTGTCCGAGGACGAAAAGAACTGGAAGCCTGGCGATTCTCCAAAGTCTTCGGCTGGTCGATTCGACATCGGTCCGGAACTTGTGATCCCGAAGCGAAACGCACTGTGGAATGGCGAATGGAAGGGCGAAGTTGTCGGCGATCGCCATGCTCGATTGACCAGTCCTGATGATGCGTCAACGGGAACGAAGCTGGTGCGAGACTTTATTCTTGACGCGAAATCGTCCCAGCTAAAATGCACTCAGACCATCCACAACATCTCTCCGCAGACCACGGAATGGTGTCATTGGAGTCGTACTTTTGCTGTGGGTCGCGGAATCTGTCTCATCCCGCTGACATCGCCCAGTCGATTCCCGAATTACTATGTCATGTATGAGGAAGGTGCGCTCATTAATATGCACCCGGAGGACCCGAGCATTCGTGTTCGTGATGGATTTCTGGAAATCCTCAAAACTCCACGCAAGCCGAAGCTCGGCTTCGATAGCTATGCCGGTGAGATTGCCTATCTGTCACCGAATGACCTGCTGTTTCTCAAACGATTTCAGACTTTTCCCGACCGAGTTTATAACGAAGCCGCCGGGTTAACGATTTCAGTCTGGTACCCGGACGGAGACATGGTGGAACTTGAACCGATTGGCCCACGTGAGAGATTGAAACCCGGAGAGTCAGCAAGCTTTACGGAAGAATGGTGGCTGGGAGAGTTGCCGTTCCCGAAAAATTCGGATGCAGATCTGGTGGCCGTCAAGTCAGCGATGGAAATGTTGAAGTAGCTGGCAGTGGTCCTGTCTGCCGCCGGGGAGTCGATCGGGCGTCACGCCGCGACGCAATGCAGAAGTAACGGAATGGGCAGGACTCTTCGTGCAATGACCGCTGAGTGGACTCCATGTTATGGGGCAACGGGATCAGTCGTTTTTTTCAATCCGTGATCATCAGCGAGCCAGACTGCCATTTGTTCCGCAATGATGGCATGAGCTCGCTCATTCGGATGATTGTCAAAGGCATTCACGGTCAGGTTTTCGGCCTGATGTGACTCGAACACGGGCATCATGTCGAGCACCGGCACACTTTGAGTGTTCGCCCAGGCAACCAGTTTCTCGTGAGCTTTACGGAAGGGGTACTCTGGACCGAGGTTGTGCATGAACGGGAAAATCACCAGACGGAATGGCACTTTCTTTTCGCGACACATGCCGAGCATACCATCCAATTCATGAGCAACAGCATTCCAGGGCGGCCCGTTGTACGATTCCACCAGGTGCGGAAAATAGTCAACGGATGAACCAGCCGAATACTGAACCCAGCGATGATACATCCAGTTAATAAAGTAACTGTGCGAGACCAGCCAGTTGCTCGACTGACGCCGCTTGCCGATTTCTTCGATCGCCTGAGTGGTCTTTGGATCATAGCCTTCAATATCGTTCATCATGTAGCAATAGATCACCATATCGACGGCAAGTTCTTTCTCCAGAACCGCTTGTTCAAGTGCTCGAATCATGGAGATTTCATAGCCGGGCTCTCCCATGTTGTAAACCTGCCACGATGGCTTTGCCGGGGAGTTTAACAGCCGCTCCAGTCGTTCAGTAAATCGATCGTCGATGTTGTTAATGCCATGTCCGGCCGTAAAGCTGTCACCCAGCATCAGCAGGCGTTGGACTCCTTCAGGCAGTCTTGTTGAAAGAAGTCTTCGTTCGCGAAAACCGTCCCGATTGCGTTGTGAATCAAAGTGGCGGGAAAACCATCGCTTCGCGATCAAACTGGCATTGAAGGCTTCTGAGTGATCCACACCAAGTGCAAAAACGATCTCGGCCAATGTGATGGTGGCCATAAAAAACCAGACAGCAAATGCGGAAGTCAGCATGAGCTTCCTTCCCGCCCCGGCGCCTGAGTTGGCATTCATTCGTGCGCTTCGCCGTCGTCGCAGCATCCAGACAAGGACGATCCAAAGGCCGCTCATCCACAGAAGCATGCCGACGATGTAGCTAAGATCCAGCCAAAACAACATCATCGAAAACTCCGCAGACCCCGTGAACTCCGGCCCCGCATGAACATCATGACGAGTTTCCATCATCCAGGATTTTGATTCCCATATTGTCGGCTGTAATCCCGATTGTCGAGCGATGGGTGGCAGGTTTTCGACAACTGCTGCCAGCCAAATCCTGACGACTCCTGGAGTGTTGTTTCGCAAAGGAAGCCACAGGCGAACGGCCGATTTGTGCCCGGGACCGCATCATTGCGGCAGCTCGAAAGCCTGTTGCAGCGAATCTGACAGTTTTCGAAGCGAATTCAGGCTCCTTCGAGCATTTATTGGGACGAAAAGTGGTCCTGTCGAAAACTGCCGGTTGACATAGACTGCGTTCTTGTCTGTCTTCAGGTCGGCACGGGCCGGGTCATCGGTAACTTTGTTCGAATATCTGCGTGCGGCAGCACATTTCCGACCGACAGCCTTCTGCGTGGGATAATGGGACAGAATACACGTCCTACGCTGGGCTGAAGGACAGCAGTTTTAATGTCTCGGAGTCCTGGATCGTGTTGGCAAACCTGCATCGTTTTCCCTGGGCCCTTCTTCTCACCTGTCTCGGCATTACCGGACTAGGTCTTTGTGGCCTTGTGCGCGCTGATGAGTTGTACGGAAAGTCGCAGTTGGTGGAACGCCAGATTGTCTGGTTAATGATCGCACTGCCTGTGATGTCAACCGTCGCGTTTGTGCCGGCTCAATGGATTCGACTGGGCAGTATTCCGGCCTACCTTGTTACAGGAATACTTCTGGTCGTCGCTTTATTCATGTCGCCGATCAACGGTTCTCGGCGATGGATTCCCCTGGGACTGTTTGATTTTCAACCCAGCGAACCGGCTAGACTGGCCTTCGTGCTGACGCTCGCCTTGTATCTGATGTATCGAGAAAACCATCGAACATTACGAGGACTGATTCCTCCATTGGTTCTGGCAGTTCTCCCCATGCTCCTGATCATTAAAGAGCCCGATCTTGACACGGCGATACTCTTTGTGCCCGTTCTCTACTGCATGTTGTTTACAGCAGGAGCCAGAACGAAGCATCTTTTGTTTGCCGCAGCCCTGGGATTCGCCTGCTTGCCGATAGTATGGACTCAGATGAGTGCCGAGCAACAGTCCCGCGTCGTTTCGGTTTTCACTCAACGAGACGGAGGCCTGGCTCCATCGGGTGACGGTTTTCATCTGCACCAATCCAAGCAGGTTCTTGCCCTGGGCGGTTTCTGGGGCAGCCTGCATCAGGACGAGCCTCCGATTGATGATGCTTCGGCATGGCAACTTCCAGCATCGCGCACGGACTTTGTGTTCGTTATGATTGGCGAAAAGCTGGGATTTCCGGGATGCTTTTTTTTGATGAGTCTTTATGGAATTCTCATCTGGCGAGGCCTTCGGATTGCTCAAAGCACCAGAGATCCGTTTGGCAGACTCGTGGTGGTTGGCATCATGACACTGCTGGGAACTCAGGCGATCCTCAACACAGGAATGACGGTTGGGCTGCTTCCCATCACTGGCACAACCCTGCCACTCTGCAGTTACGGCGGCAGCAGCCTGATTTCCACCTATGCGGCGATTGGGCTTCTGATGAACGTCGAGATACATCGGTCCTACGACGTTGCCGGTGAGCCGTTTGCCTTTGCATCAGCGCGTCATCAAAGAGCGGCATAAACGGCAGGTTCCGCAGCCGTTCGTTCAGGTCCGGTTCTGACGGTACTGATTAAGATAGCGATTCTTCTCGAAGAGTCTGCAAATTCATCGGGACACGGCGCGTCAATTCGGCAGGCAGATTCTACAGACATCCGATGCCACTTTTGGTCTTGCCACTCGATTGGGACTGTCACGGATGACGTTCTCCCATGCGCAGAATCTGCTGCATTCTCATGATCGCCACTCTTTTCACTGGCTGCACCAGTGTACCTCGTCCTTTTGCGCCCACGGTTGAAAAGTCGCGAGAGAAGTCGCGAGAGAAGTCCGCAGCCACGGTTGCCAACAACTCGTCGCCTTTCATCGCGGTCGATTCCCTGCATGAAAAAGTACTACTAGCATCGCTGCAGGATTCCGAACCTTCCACGGACAAAGGAACTGCGTCTGAGAATCCGGAGCGGTCCGGCGATGTCGATACCGCCGCCCCGCCGGATGCTGCGGACGCCACTCATCATGCGATTCAGTTTGATGAAGTTGTAGGGTCCGTTTACCAAAGTTATCCTCTGCTGCAGTCTTCACTGTATGCACGAAATATCGCGGCTGGTCAACAGGTCGGCGCTGTCGGAGCATTTGACACAAAACTGAAGGGCGCAAGCGAGAACGGGCCTCAGGGCTTCTATCAGACATACCGACAAAGCGTTGGTGTCGTACAACCAACGTATTGGGGCGGTGAAGTTTTTGCCGGCTATCGCATTGGCCGAGGTGAATTTCAGCCATGGTACCAGGAACGGCAAACTAACGGTGGCGGTGAATTCAAGGCAGGTGTTCAGGTACCACTCGCTCGTAATCGAGAGATCGACGCCCGGCGGGCAGAGCTTTGGAAGGCCGGATACGGTCGCAGTCTCGCTGAGCCCGACATTCAGGCGCAGCTGATCGGCTACGTTCAGGAAGCCTCTTATGGTTATTGGGACTGGGTTGCCGCTGGCGAAAACCATCGCATCGCAAAAAGAATTCTTACGCTCGCCGCAGAGCGAACAACAAGAATCGAAGCTCAGGTCAATGCCGGTCTGGTCGATCCCCCGGAGCTCACCGACAATCTGCGACTCGTGGCCATTCGACAGGCAAAAGTTTCTGACACACGAAGAAAGCTGGAGCAGACGGCTGCAAAGCTCTCTGTGTACTTTCGTGACGCCAACGCCGAACCGGTCGTGCCGACAGAAGCTCAATTGCCAGGCTTTCCCGAACCGGAGCCTCTTGATGACGATCAGTTGATGGCTGATATTCAGGTGGCTCTTTCCAGTCGCCCCGAACTGCGAATGCTGAATATTGTTCGTCAACAAACTCAGGTTGATTATTCGGAAGCCCGCAATCAGATGCAACCGGATCTGAATGCGGTTCTGATTGGCTCTCAGGATGTCGGTGATCCCACAAGTTCGAAGCGAGACAAATCGCCATACGAAGGAGAAGCGTCTTTGTTTCTGGATGTGCCCATGCAGCGACGCAAGGCTCGAGGCAAGATGACGGAACTGCAGGCTAAGCTGGCACAGATCTCCGCGAAGCGAAAGATTACCGCTGATAAGATCAGCGTCGATGTGCAAATGGCCCACGCCGCCTTAAAGTCTGCTTTCGAGCAGGTCGAACAAACTCGCGAGGCACTGCGGCATGCAGAAGACCTCGCGACAAGAGAACGCAAGAACCAGGAAGCTGGTGCTTCTGATCTTCTGAAAGTGACTCTGCGCGAGCAATATGCCGTTGAATCTGCCGAAAAGAACGTCGAAGCCCTGAAGCTGTATTTTGAATCGCGTGCCGATTACCGAGCCGCGATGGCTCAGGATCAGATTGATCGATAGTCAACGTCCGCCGCCGGACGTCACCTGTTTCGCCAGTCGTCGCAGAGTGGTTTCGTCGATCACGTTACCCTTGCCCTGCTGCTTGATCAACTCCATAATGCTGGCCACCTGGGCATCGTTGGCAGGAATTGCCAACTCGGCCAGTCGATGTGCGACCGCTTTGCGACCACTGTGGCGTCCCAGAACCAACTGAATGTCCCCGCCGCCAACAATTTCTGGTCGGAAGGGCAAATACGTATCCGGGTTTTTCAAAAGCCCGTCCTGATGTATTCCCGCTTCGGTGGCGAAAATATTGGCTCCTCCGATCGGCTTCATCCGAGAGATGGAAATCCCGGTCAAACGAGAGACCAGCTGACAAAGCGGAGCCAGTTTTGTTGTGTCCATTTTGAACCGTCGCTGGTACTGGTCACCATGCAACGCCAGCGCCATAACGACTTCTTCCAATGAGGCATTGCCTGCCCGCTCGCCGATGCCATTCACTGTACACTGCACCACATTCGCGCCTTCCTGAATGCAGGCCAGAGTGTTGGCCACAGCAAGTCCCAGATCGTTGTGGAAATGTACAGCCAGCAGGGCTCGATCAAGATTGGGGACACCGTCCTGAATCGCGCGGATGAAATCGCGGGCTTTCTCCGGAGTCAACAGCCCGACGGTGTCGGGAAACCCAACCGTCGTGGCCCCCGCATCAATCGCTTCTCGATAGCACTGACACAAATAGTCCACCTCAGTTCGACTGGCATCTTCCGGACTGAAGGCCACGATCCGAAACTTGCTGGCTGCATACCCGACGCTCTCGGTTATGATTTGCAGGATTTCACTGCGACTGCGGTTCAGCTTGTGCAACCGATGAAGAGGACTTGTCCCACAGAACAAACTCACGCCCTTCTTGTGCAGCGGATTTCCATCCAGTGCACGTTCTGCGGCATCAATGTCAGATCTCACGGTGCGACAGAGCGCAGTCAGCACGGGCTTTGTGATCACGCCAACCATCATCCGGATCGCTTCGACGTCGGCTTCGGAACTGGCCGGGAATCCTGCATCCAGGGAATGAATTCCTGTTTCCTGAAGGGCCCTGGCGATCTGCAGCTTTTCGAATGGCTCCAGAGTGGCTCCCGGCATCTGCTCGCCGTCGCGGAGGGTGGTGTCGCTGAACAGCACAATGCCGCTGCGTTTGTGATGACTGATGATTGCGTGACGGATCCTGTCAGCAATCTGATTCGAGATTTTCTCCAAAGCGGACGAGCGGGACATGGGCAATCGATCGAGTGGTCACTCAGTTCAGGTTACTAACTCAGGGCGACGGGCTGAATGTGGTGCTTCCCGCATTTGCCGGATTCTGGCAGCACGCCGCAACGCATGCGAGTCATCCGGGATCAGAAACAGGCTGAAGTTCGGAGAGATCGGCGGACAATTCTGACCGCGATCTGTCGGCGTTTGAAGTCAGGCACACAGCGCCGCTAGAATACGGATTGATTCGACAATCGCCTGATGAATTGATGAACTGCCATCGCGGGGAGCGTTTAGTGAGTATTCGGTCGGAATTTGTGACCTCAATCGACGGGGTGAATGTTCATCTTTTCGATTTGAAATCCGATGGATCTGATGAACTGTTAATGCTCCATGGCGTCGGACGCGCGGGCAGGACGTTTTCGTCTTATGCAACGATGCTGCCGAATCGCTTTCGGATTCGTGCCATCGACTTTCGAGGCCACGGAAAATCAGCCCGCGCGGGTGATCGCTATCGAGTTATTGATTATGTCGAAGATGCGATTGCGGCTCTGGAGTCGATCGGAAAGCCAACGGCCGTTTACGGCCATTCGCTGGGAGCTCTGGTGTCTGTTGCTGTCGCCGCCCGACGACCGGAACTCGTGTCGGCCGTCGTTCTTGAAGATCCGCCGTCGCCTGGATTTTGGAATCTGCTGGCAACGACAAATTACTTCCCGACGTTTCAAGCCATGCATCATTGGGCCGGACGAACAGATCTGCCCGTGTCGAGAGTCGCCCGAGATTTCGGTGATGAGAAGCTGAAAACATTTCCTGATGGGCGAATCCTGCGCATCTCAGATGTACGAGACGGCGTTTCTTTAAGGTTTACAGCCCGTTGTCTGCAGGATCTTGATTCGGCTGTGATGGCCACGATTCTGGAGGGTCGCTGGGCCGAGCAGTACGACATTGAAGAATGCTTTCGCAGAATTCAATGCCCTGTACTGATGTTGCGGGGCGATGTCGCCAAGGGGGGAATGCTGTCCGACCAGGACGCGGCAGCGCTGCTGGCTCTGCTGCAGGACGGAATCTGTCTTGATTTTCCCACGGCCGGCCACTTGCTGCATTGGCAAGTGCGATCAGAAGCCGCCATGCAGGTCAGCGCCTTTCTGGAATCTCTTTGATCCGTCCTGGATCTGAATGCACTTTTGATGTCGCGGCGTATTCTGATAGGCACTGATGAAGCGGGCTACGGTCCCAATCTTGGTCCGCTGACGGTGACAGCAACGGCCTGGGATTGCCCGGCGGGCCTGAATCCGCATTCGTGGTGGTCCGAGTTCGACAATGTGATCACCAATGCCCCAACGCGCGGGGACAGCCGCTTGTTTGTTGCAGATTCCAAGGCTGTCTTCTCTTCGGGTGATGGTCTCGAAGAACTGGAAGTTGCAGTTCTGTCATTTCTCATGACATTGGGATACCCCCTGTCAACAATCGACAGCCTTGGACAGGCGATCGCGGGTCCCGAGTTTGCGGAGTACTATCGGGAAGAGATTTGGAATCCCTGCCCGGGAACTTCGCTTCCGTGTGATGCCAGTGAAGACCACATTCACGAGTGGCAGGAGACTCTGAAGGACGCAATGCAGGAGAAGGACATCCGACTGCTTGGCATCCGAAGCTGCATCATGTTTCCCAAAGAATTCAATCGCCTGGTCGAATTGTCGGATTCGAAGGGGACCGTTCTTTCGATCGCCACGTTGCAACTGGTGCGATGTCTGGCGGATGAATGGGGACAGTCGAATTCTGTGCTTGTCGTCTGCGACAAACACGGCGGAAGAAATCGCTATGATGGGCTCATCGCCAGTCAGTTTGATGATCAGTTCGTTTTTCGTGTCGAAGAGTCTCGCGAGAAATCGCGATACAAAATGGGGTCCATCGAATTCTGCTTTCGGACCAGGGCGGAAGAACTGATGCCGGTGGCCTTGTCATCGATGGTGTCCAAATATCTGCGTGAGGTTCTGATGAACCAGTTCAACACTTTCTGGGCCAGGCAGGTTCCCGGACTAAAACCCACACAGGGCTATCCGGTCGATGCAAAACGATTTCGTGATGACATTGCCCCCATGATACAACAACTGAACATCGACGACACGGCCTTGTGGAGAAGCCGTTGACGGCAATCGTTGCGGCGGGTGCTGCCAGCAACTGGTTTCGTCCTTTTTTTATCGGGTGTTATCGAGTGACCGTGACCGTGTGCAATTCCTGAAGCGAGATTTTCACAATGGACGTGGCTGTTCTGCCATTCAATTTGGTTCTTGGAATCGTGGTTCAGGATAGCGCCATCCTGCTACAGCCAAAACCTGAGCATCTGAATCACGTCAACACAATCCATGCGACGGTCCTTTATGGGATTGCCGAAGCTGCTGCCGGACTGTGCCTTCTGAAACGATTTCCGGAGCTTTCACATTCGTATGTCGCGGTTTTGCGGAGTGCCGAAGTGAAGTATCGCCGACCTGGCCATCCCGCAGCAGAGCTTTGCGGAATAGGGACGCTTCCCGAGTCATTGGCCGTACGCTTTGAAGACACGCTGGAATCCAGAGGCCGTGCGACGCTGGAATTTGGGGTGGCAGTCAGTCAGAACGGCCAGGAACTGTTCACAGGATCTTTTAACTGGTTCGCCACCAGGAAATAGTCGAGCCCGATCCTTCGTTGATCCTGTCAATCCGTCCGTCCCATTAATGAAGCATCGAGCGGACAACAAGAGTCGCAATCGTGGGCGACGAATTGGTCGAAAAGAAAGAAAATTATCACAACCCGTTAGCCCGTTCCCGCTGATATGACAGTCATAAACCGCTCGATGCCTGACCCAGCAGGCGAGTCACCGACTGACCGATCAGCCATTCCGGAAACTCATTTCTTTCTTTTTCGCTTTGAGCCTTTCGTTGCGGAACCCACAGAAGGTTCCCCTGCGGGCACCGCGTCTTTGATCAGGTCATCAAGGCGTGCTCGAAGTTCTTTCACACGTTCCGGCTGCGACGCCACAAGGTTGTGTCTTTCAGAGATGTCCTCCGCAAGGTTATAGAGTTCCATCTTTCCGGTCGCCGAATCAACTCCTGGGGATTCTTCGGCATCTTGCTCGGATGCGTTGAGCAACAGTTTCCAATCACCCATGCGCAGAGCCATCCTGCGGGGAGTAGAACCAGGAATCAACAGAGCGTCGTGCGGCGATTTGGCTCCCTGCGTCAGCACGGGCCAGATGTCGAGCCCATCAGGCGCGTGTATTTGAGAAGCCGCTGCGCCAGTAAGCTTCACAAGTGTGGGATACCAGTCCACAGCATGCAGGGGTTCATCGATTGAGACGCCGGCCGGAATTTTTCCCGGCCATGCTGCGAATGAGCAGACTCGAATTCCACCTTCGTAGAGTGTGCCTTTTCCTGCTCTCAATGGAGTATTCATTGTTGCCTTGCCCGGCGCTGGTCCACCATTGTCGCTGGAGAAGACAATCAGCGTTTTCTCCCGAAGTCCTTTTTCTTCGACAGCGGCAACAATCTGTCCGACTGCCTCATCGACGGCGGACAGCATGCCGGCGATTTTGCCTCGAAGTTCAGGTAATCTTTCATACGGTTCGACATAACTCTTCGGAACCTGATGCGGCGCATGAATGCCGTTAAAAGCGACGTAGAGAAAGAGTGGCTTGTCGACAGGTTGTTCGCGAATGATTCGGCTGGCTTCTTTGCCGATCAGAGTTGTGCTGTAGCCTTCCTCAGCAAGCGGCTTGTCATTACGGTACCAGTCAGTTTTGCCATCACGAGTGTGATCGAAATAGTCAATCGCACCAAACATGTGACCGTACTGATGATCGAAACCCCGATGCGTCGGCATATATTCGGACTGGAACTCCCCCAGATGCCACTTTCCACAAATCGCTGAGGTGTATCCTGCTTCTCTGAGAGCCTGAGGCAGAGTTTGCTCCGACAGAGGTAAACCCCAGGGCGCGCCGGGTCGAACGACGGTATACACACCGGTATGCGTGGCATAACGACCGGTCATTAACGCCGCTCGAGTTGGCGAACAAACTGGCTGGACGTAGTACGATTTCAGCACCGCGCCAGACCTGGCGAGTCCATCAATATTCGGCGTCTGAATGTCAGTGCCGCCGTTGAATCCGCAATCGGCGTAACCCAGATCATCAACCAGAACATAGATGATGTGGGGTCGCAATTCCTCTGCGCTGACCGAACGGCCAATCACAACTGCCACCAAAATCAGAGATCCGAGAATGCGATTCATAGTTGGCAATCTGCCTTCAGAAGGGAACGGAAACTTTGTTACTGATTGATGACGCGGTGGAAATCTACTTACTGAACAACTCATGCGTCGATTCACCGCCGCTGAGTACGTACGCCACAAGGTCCAGAACTTCGTCTTTTTTCAGAGGTGCCAGAAGGTTGGCGGGCATCGGCGAAATCTTTGAGACTTCCATCTCTTCAACTTCTTTACGATCGATCGAAACTCGCTGATTGGGATCCGTCAGGTCTGTGTTCAGTGTTAATGTGTCGCCGCTAAGGTTGACAACGACACCGGTATGCACTTTGCCCTCCTGAGTCGCAACGATCACTGCGGAAAACTGTTCGTTGATGACTTTGCTGGGATTGATAATCTGATCCAGCATATCGTGCGGAGAGTACCGACGCCCGGCCGTGCTGAGGTCCGGGCCGGTCATGCCACCTTCGTTGCCGAAGCGATGACAGGTGAAACAGGCAGCTGCCGCAAAAACCTTCCTGCCGTTGTCAAAGTTGCGATGCTTCAGGTCTGACTTTGCGGCGGCACTCAGTTCATCCAGTGTCCACGCTGTTGGTGTGCGTCCCGCGAACATAGCTCCGACATTTTCGATGGCCGATTTTTTTTCAGGTTCTTTGGCGATCAACGCGGCCAAATCGGTCTTTTCGCTCTCTGTGAATGTGGCCAGAGAATCGTTGCGAATGAACTCGATGAACTTCGCAAAGCTCGCTCCACCGCGATAGTTGGCAGCCTTCAGGAACCACTCCAGTTGTGCCTTACGCAGTTCAGTGGTCCAGCCAGTCTTCAGAAAACGCAGGCTGCGAGCGTATTCGATCTGAGGCTCCTGGCTGGCGGATTCGCCAATCAGCGCCATGGTTTTGGCCGCCGTGTGGGGGGCTTGAAGGCAACTTAGCGTTTCGCCGAGCAGCCAGTTCAGTTCGAAGCTGGCAGCCGGAAACGCAGGGTCCAGTTTAGCGACAATTGACGCAACTGCGGCCTCGTCGGGATTTCCGAAACGATGCAGAACAATCTCCGTAAGACGGACGTATGTCAGCCGTTGTTCCTCGGTCAGTGAATTCCAGTCGATCTTCAGAAGGGCCGTAATGATTTTATCCCGCGAGACCGTATCGACCGCCGCACCTTCGGCCCGATGACTGGGGCAAACGCCGGTGACACGCGCAAGTGCCAGCAGTGCTTCCAGCTGTGTGCCCGCATCCACTTCATTGAGCGCCTGAGCTTCCCATTCCGCAGCCGGCTGATGTTCCAGAATTGTTCGCGCGGCCCAGCGAATAAATCGGTCGCCGTGATTCAGATGCGGCCATGCTGTCGCAATCGCGTGGGGATCCTGTTTGCCGTGGAAAGCTTCGAGCTGATGCCGCAGGTCACGAGCAGCACTCTCGCTGGCTTTGGACTCGATCGCCTCCGTCGATTCGCTGCCTGTGTAGGTCACTCGATACAGACCAGACTGCACTCGACGACCCCCAATGGCAAAGTACATTGCGCCATCCTTGGGGTGAATGATGGCGTCCGTCACCGGCAGTGGCGCGCCGGAGAGAAACTCCTCTTTGGTGGCCGTGTAGGAAGAGCCATTTTCCTGCAAATGAACTGCGTAGACTTTGCCCCAGCTCCAGTCGAGTACAAACAGAGCTCGCTGATACTTTGCCGGAAATCTCGCGCTGTACCCAAATGTCGTGCCGGTCGGCGAGCCGGGACCGATATTCAATGCGGCTGGCAAATTGTCGGCGTAGAATTCAGGATACTTGCCTGCTCCGTTTCTCCAGCCAAACTCTGCACCACTGACGACATGGTTGATGCGAGTCGGCCGATACCATGACGTATTGAAGTCATACTCCATGTCAGCGTCGTAAGTAAAAAGTTCGCCATCGTGATTGACGGATGCATCAAAAATATTACGGAACCCGGCAGCGAAAATTTCAAACTGACTGCCATCCAAAGAGACTCGATAAATGATGCCGCCAGGAGCAAGCACGCCTGCATTGTGGCCGCGGCCATCCGGCATACGTGCTAACAGGTGATCGTCGCCCCAGATTTTAGGCACCGGTGAACTGGATGGTGTCTCCGTGAGCTTTGCGTTATTGCCGCAAACGAGGTAAAGCGACTTTCCATCCGGTGTCGGCAGTACAGCATGAACACCATGATCGCCCTTCGAATCGATGGCTCGAAGCAAATCGACTTGGTCGAGCCGATCGTCGCCATCACTGTCCGTAATGCGATACAAACCACTCTGAAGTTTCTGTTCGTAGTCGTTCACACCGACATACAACGCTCCGGATTGGAACAGCATGCCATTGACGGCACGAATTTCAGCTGGAACCTTTTCCACGTTTGCGGGATCGAGCGGCTGTCCGGCTGTTGGCGGAGTAAACCGATACAGCCCGCCGTATTGGTCGCTCGCATAAATGCGTCCCTTGTCATCATTGCAGAGATTCACCCACGAACCCTGATCGCCACCAGGGACAGAATACAGCAATTCTACCCGGAAATCCTTCGCCGCCTTGATGCGTTCTACGGGCGTGGCGATGTTTTCTCCGATGGCAGGTCCCACGGCGTCCTGTCGCGCTTTAGCCTTCCCCGCAGGCCTGTCTTGTTTCCGGTCCGCTTGTTCCCTGGCATTCGCCTTTCCCCTGACCCCGGCCTGTTTTTTTTCCTCCTTCGATTCTACGGGAACCTCTTCCAGCTTCTCCCTCGAATTGGCTTCAACGGGCTTTTTCTTTCCAGCTTTTCCGCCCTTTTTGGCTGCGGCACGAGCCTTCTTTCCAAGCTCCGCAGCGTCTGCGGGAATAGCGGCTTGATCGAACGCAATCACTCCACCATCCGGCAGCTCTTTCAGCAGGATATCCTTGATCTGCACGGTCATGGCCGGACCACGATGAATCTGGAAGGCCAGAAGTCCTTCCAGCTCACGTGACGCTTCGTCATGATCAACGAGGTCGATTGTGATCTCCCCGTTTAATTTGTGAATAAGATGATTTCCCTGAGCGATAACGGTGTATTCGTTCCACTCAGCAACATCAGCTTTAATTGGTTCACGTTTCGCCACCAGCCACTTTGCGCCCTTCGGGTCGATGATGACATTTTGTCCATTCTGAGTGATAATGCCGCGGCCTTTTTCATCATAGACCATGGCGTTGTTCACTGCGGACGGATGAATGTCGCACTGGTAACCGCCGATCGACCACTTTCCGACATCCGGCAGTTCTTTGCTGCGATACTGAATTCCTGTGTTGTTGCCGACGACCTTCACTTTCACCCGCAGCTCAAAATTCCTGACCACGCCTTCGTGCCAGATCAGAAACTGATTGAAGGACAATTGTTCGGGCCCAGTGGTCTTTCCAGTGATACAACCGTCTTCGACAGTCCACAGCTCCGGATTGCCGTCCCAGCCAGCGAGATCTTTGCCGTTAAACAACGAACGAAAGCCCTCGTCTGCCGCCTGAGCTCGAAGTGAATGGCAAAGCAGAAGAGTGAAGATGGATGCGAGCAGGTGGGACCGTTTCATAGTGATATTTTTGTCAGAGTTGAGGAATGGACGGAAGAGTTGCAAGCCAACGAAGCGGCTCGCCTGTTGCATAGGCTGTTGACCTCCACGAGCACATGCCGCCAGCGGCCGTCGAGAACCCACTGCGTCGTCTCGTCCTTCACACGAATCACGGCCGCTTTTCCAATTCTGTTTACTGGATAGCCCGCCGGGAAATGCCACGATAACAAGTGAAGGCAAACGTGGATGATGGTATTGGTCGCAGGCAATTGCAATTCGTACGACGACCAGTGTTCTGAACTCGTCCCTAAAAACGTGGCTCGAATGGCTGACAGGAACTCTTTCTGGCTCGCTGTTCGCCATGCAAAAACGGCCTCACCGGCTGACAAGGCCTTTAGAGTCACCGTCGCCAGAACGCCGCTACGGGCAAGCTCATCGCTGGCCGCGTCATCCTCCCTGGTCGATTTTATCAGCAGCAAGCGTACTTAATCAGAGCGGCTGCGGGCGACTAATCCATCAGCACCGAAATTGCGGCCAGTTTACCTTCGTGATAGGTAGGGATTGCGATTCCGAGGGATGGCATGAAGGTACGATGGTCGGGAATCAGCGATCGAAGCGAATCGGCGTCGGACAGAACTTGCGGTTGTCGGGATTTCGCAAGGCCTGCAAACAGCGATCCTGAATCACTGGGAAATGCTCGACCGCATCGTGACTGCAGAGAACGCTCGCCGTCGAGAGACTCGCTTAAGAGTATTGCCGAGGTTCCATTTTCCACAGGCCTCCAGACCTGGATCATCCGGAACAGGGGCGTAGAATCGGAATTGAACAGAAGAATGACATCGTCCGAATTCTCTCCGGAATCAGTCAAAGGCAAACCGAGTCCGGAATGCAATTGCTCAGCGGCAATCGCGACACCTCGGACGGCATTGCTGTCGTCGGCGAAGCGAGTGCCAAGGTAAGGTAACCGCCGTTGGGCAATCACTCCTGGCAAACCCTCGCCGATCGGAAAAAAAACGTGCTCACTCAGACGCCGCAGTTTTTCGCAGTTGGCATAGACTCCACCGAAAAGTTCATAGCGTTTCGAGCTGGCTGAGATTCGCCAGTGTTCGATCACGGTTTTCAGGGACTCGCCGCCATCCAGCAAGAGCAGCACGACCGAAACAACATGACCATCGCAGAAAATCGGGATGCCAACGCCCGTCGTCAGTCCGGCAGCCGCAGCTGCGTCAGTTCGACGAAATGGCCCAGACGTCAAGCGACGATAGAAAACCGGCATCCTCGTTTTCCAGACGTCTCCTGGAAGTCCTTCGTCGATCGCAAACGAAAGATCCTTGCTGATGTTTGCCATCGCGTCGGCGTCTCGATAGCAACTCTGAGTCAGCAACAGTCGTGACCTATCAGCATTTGCTTGCCAAACCTCAACGCCTCGCACAAAGCGACGCGGTTGATTCGTCCGTCGGACAAGACGACCAGAAAGACGCTCTTCGCGAGTTGCTCGACGAAAGACCACCGCAAGTTCTACGAGCTCCGCGAGAGATTCCACCTGAAGTTTCCTCATCAGGCGAATTCGACGGTCTTCCACCGCTCGAATTGTGATCCCCAGTTGGTCGGCAATATCCTTGTTCTTTCGACCGGCCATCACCAGATCCAGGACTTCCAGCTCCTTATCAGTCGCTTCCTGCATCCGGATTCGCGCGTTGTTGGATTCTTCACATGCCGACTGGACTTCGACACTCAGTTGGCATGCCTCATGAATGATCTCCTGCAGTGCATCGTGTTCCAGCGGATACTCGACGACGGAAAACGCACCACTTCGCATCAATTCCACAGCGCTGGACGTGCGGCACGATTCTGCAAGCAGAATGACCGGCATCTGCGGAAAGGCAGACATCAAACGCTGCAATAGGGCGGATGCCTGAGCTTCGTCGCCGGGACACTGCACCAGAACGCAGCCGACATGATTTTGAGTGGCTGCTTCAAGAAGCCGCTCCACCGACAAGTAGTGACGAAATCGAAGTCCCCCGGATTCCGCGATGTCTGACGCCAATCGATTTGCGTCAGGATCCAGTGACACGGCTATCACCACCGCCGACGTTTTCACAACGCTTGAAGGCAAAGCACTCATCGACGACTCCTTGCGGTTTCGTCGGAGGCCTGGTGTTGGCTGACCTCCAGTCTTCGCAACCTCACAGCGCAGGCCTTGTAGCTGGGCTGCCTTGAGTAGGGATCGAAGACTGCCTGAGTCAGCTGGTTGACGCATTCGTAATGCATCGGGGCAAAGACTTGCCCAGGACGAACGGAAGTCGTGATGACGGCTCGCAACTGGATCGTCCCACGACGAGAACTGACTTCAAGCGAGTCGCCGTTGCGGATGCTGAGCAAGTCGGCATCTCGCTGGCTGAGTTCGAGGTAAGGATCGGACGGATAAAGCTTGCGAAGGATGGCCGATTTGCTGGTGCGGGTTTGAGTGTGCCACTGCGACGCTGTTCCTCGACCAGTCAGAAATGTCAATGGATAGTCCGAATTTGTTGGCTCGCTCAGTGGCCGAGGTTCTTCGAAAATGAATCGAGCTCGGCCATCAGAATGGAAATATCGACCGTCTGAAAAAAGTCGACGCTCATTCGCGGCGAACGAGCCACTTGAAGAACAGGCTGCGGCCGCTGTGACAAGATTCGCGGCATCCGTATGAGAACATGGCCACTGCATGCCGCCCAGTTGATCCAGCATCCGATAGTCGGCCATCCCTGTGATGTCACAAGGTCGACCGGCGGATAATTGCTTCAGCTTTTGAAACACGGCTTCAGGACTGGTCCAGTCCGTCAACAGGTCGCCGCAGCCCCACGCCTGAGCGATCAGCCGGAAGATGCGAAAATCGGACAGGGCCTGCCCGGGGGCTTTCTTCACGGCTCGAATGACTCCGAAGCGGCGCTCAGAATTGATAAACGTGCCTTCCTTTTCACCCCAACCCGCAGCAGGCAGCACCAGATCAGCCATCACGGCAGTTTCTGTGGAATGATACATATCCTGCACGACCAGAAAGTCAAGTTTCGCCAGCAACTCGCGGACATCACGTTGATCGATCCACGAATGAGCCGTGTTTGTCGCCACAATCCACAGTCCCCGAATCGCGCCTGATCGAATGCCTTCGATGATTTCGCTGTAGGCCCAGCTCGACTGCCGTGGAATATTTTCCTCGGGGATGTCCAGAATGTCGGCGACAGCCTGGCGATCTTCGGGATTTCCAAAGTCGCGGCCGCCGAGCAGATTTGTCGTGTTGCTGAACAGACGGGACCCCATCGCATTGCACTGACCGGTGATCGAGTTGGCTCCTGTGCCAGGCCGACCGATATTTCCTGTCATCAGGGCAAGATTGATGATCGCCTGAGCCGTACGGACACCTTCGTGGCTCTGATTCACACCCATCGTCCACCAGAACGAAACTCGCTTCCCCTGATGAATCAGTTCCGCCAGTCGATTTAGCAAGGCCGGCGCAACCTCTGACTGCTTCAAGACCACTTCCGGCGTAAACTTTTCCACAAAGGCAGCAAACTGCTCGAAGCCATGACAGTGTCGAGCGATGTAGTCACGATCAATCCAGCCGTTGGTGATCAGCACTTTAGCCAGTCCGTACAGCAGAACGAGATCGCCCTTGGGCTTCAGTGGAACATGCAGCGTTGCCTGAGCTGCGGTTTCTGTCAGACGCGGATCGATGACGACGATCTCAGGGTTGTGTCGATTGCGAGTCACTCGTTCCCATAGAATCGGATGGGCAATGCACGGGTTTGCGCCGACAAAAACGAGAACATCGGATTCTTCGAAGTCGGCATAGGTAAACGGAGGAGCATCGAAGCCAAAGGATTCTTTGTAGGCGACAACGGACGTCGCCATACATTGTCGAGTGTTCCCGTCGCCGTGCACCATTCCCATTCCGAACTTGGCAAGCGATCCCAGCAGTGCCATCTCTTCTGTCGGGATTTGGCCCGTGCTGATAAACGCAATCGAGTCATTGCTGTGTTCTGCCTGGATCGATTTGAATCGCTGGCAAAAGCTATTCAAGGCTTCAGGCCATGACACGGGTTGCAGAGCTTCGTCACGCCTTCGACGCAGCATCGGCATCGTGGCGCGATCGGGAGCGTCCAGAACTTCCAGCGCCTGCCAGCCCTTGGGGCACGCCATGCCAAGGTTGACGGGATAGTTTGTCGCCGGACTGAGCGACACGGCTTCACCATTCTGTATATGGACGTTCAGGTTGCAGCCCGTCGAACAATAACCACACACTGACATCACGACGGATTCAGCCGCATGCGAATCAACGCGGCCTGCCAGTCCGAAGGCCGATGGATTGAGCAGCAGTTCACGAGTCAGCTGGCCGCCGGGATCATGCAGAAGTCGCAGCAGCTTCCCTGGAATCGATGTGATGGGAATGCTCACGATTTCACGACCCCCGGCATTCTCAATGGCACAACCGCACGGAAGAACAAGTATCGTTCGGTGAGTTCCGCAATCAGCCCCGCGATGATCGCCGTGGCTGTGATGACGATCGAAACCGACGGCACAGGCCCCAAGACAATCGCGCAGCTCAGCAACACCAACACGCCGCTGCTGATCGACTGCAGGCGTACGCTTTTCTGCAGTTGAATTCCGCCGATCTGAGATTCGCTCGCATGGCCTTTCAGCGATTGCTTAAGAAGCCACAGTTTGACGAGGCCACTGATGATCACGACACTTCCCAATTGATGCCGCAGGATATTCTGTGTATCCGACGATGTGATCTGCATCGCCAGCATCACGAGCAGCGAACTCGCCCCCAGCGACGTGGCGAGGAACGCAGGTGCAGATCGGTTGGCCTTCCAGAATGGCCGACGAGTCACATGATAAATCATGACAGACGCAGCCACTCCGGCGACTCCACACACGACCGCTGCCGTGAGACTGGCCGCCAGCAAGGAAGAGTCTGCAAACGACAACCATGCCGATCCCCAGCAGAGCGGAATGAACGCTCCGAAGGCCACAATTTCTCGGCTGAGCCACGAATGTCGAATGCCCAGGATGGCTCGATAGGCGAATTGTGGTCGTCCCAGGTGCAGTGTGCTGCTCACCGCGGCGATGGTCGCAAGTCCCGCGGTGATCGCCAGCAACGTGGTGGTCGCTGTGTCAGATAAAGCAACGCCGTTCAGCATTAAAATCAGCGTCGCGAGTCCCACTGAAACCTGGCTGAACACCAGCAGGATGACCAGCGGCCAGTGCGCATGTTCGAGCTTATGAGTCGCATAATTTCCTGCGCGAAGATGCTGGCGATTCGATGCCTTGCCAATAAAGCGAGTGGTCGGAAGCGTGATCCGTGGATCGGGTGAGTCCGGAAGAAACGTTGTTGACGCAGCAGCGGACTTCACAGAGGCGATGTCAACCGTGCGAATGCTGATGGCCTGATGCGGACACGCCTGAACGCAGGCCGGTGCTTCTCCAACGGAGAGTCGCTGGCTGCACATGTCGCACTTGCGAACGATGCCTTTCGCTGCGTGGTATTTGGGAACCTCATACGGACACGCCAGCGTGCAATACTGGCAGCCGAAGCACTGATCGTCCAGATGGCGCACGATCCCGGTGACCGGATCTTTTTCGTAAGCGTTCACCGGACAGGCGTTTAAACAACCGGGGTCCACGCAGTGATGACAGGCTGTCGTCACGTGCTGAAACGCGCTGGAGTCCTCCGCCATGCCAAGCAGCAGGCCAACGTCGCGAAATGATTCTCCTTCATCCAATCCATTGAGCGAATGACAGGCTACGACGCAGGCTTTGCAGCCGGAACATTTATCGAGATCCACTTCAAAGGACAGTTGTTGCCCTTCTCCGGGCATCGTGGCCGGCAGCAGGTTGCGGTAGTGTTTTGCCTGGTCGGGTTCACTGTGAGTCTGATGCCATTTCGAAAACTGTTCCACGGCCGACAGGGTTGACTGCTCTTTCAGCATCTGCGAAATCAAATCGCCCGGATGCAACGAGGATGCTGACCGTGAAGGCGATGAGTGTTCGTGAAGTTGTGGAAAGGTCGTGGTCAACTCAAGTCGTCTCCTGCAGCACGCGGGTTTCGCAGGAGGTCGCCAGCTTGCATCCGATTTCGGTCGCAAGTAATTGATCCAGAAGATGCGTGGGCGGAAGTTCAAGAAGAACGCGATCGTCTTCCACTTTCACCGGGAACGTGCGGATAGAGTATTCCTCGCCCTGCAGCGAATCACCGGTCTTCAGTGAAAATGTTTTTTTATGCATCGGGCAGGCGACCTTGGGAGTTCCCTGAGCATCTCCCAGCATCCCGCGAGACAACACGAACGCCTTGCGATGAGGGCACATATTCTGTGATGCGTACCACTCACCGCGACTTGTGAAATTGAAGACGGCGATCTGAACCTTGCCTCGCTGGATGGTCGCTCCACCGTCGATTGGAAAGTCACTCACATTTCCGACATCGACCCAGGCCGGCAGTTCTGATTCAGCGGCGTATGTGGCTTCGACGTGCGATTGTTTCTGCACCATTTCCTGAAACTGCCCCAGCGATACGAATTCACCTGGCCAATCTGCAGGGTGCTGCTGACCTCTTTCGGAAACAACCTCGATACACGATTCTGTCGAGTCGGTGTTCATGAATTGGCGGAACCAGCGAACCTTCTCCGGATCCTGAACCGTCGTTTTCCATTCGCACTGGTAGGTATCCACCAGATGCTGCATCATCTCTTCCAGCTCGGATGCTATCCCGAGCCTGTCGTTAACAACCACATCACGGATGTGTTCGATGCCGCCTTCGAGTTTCTCGCACCACACAGACGTCCGAGTCAATCGCTCGGCCGACATGATGTAATAGATGAAGAAGCGATCGATGTATCGGATGGCCGTTTCTTCATCAATGTCCGCCGCCAGCAATTCCGCGTGACGAGGTTTCGTTCCGCCGTTGCCGCAGACGTAAAGGTTATAACCGTTCTCGGTCGCGATCAGGCCCACGTCTTTACTCTGAGCCTCAGCGCATTCGCGCGTGCATCCTGAAACCGCCATCTTGACCTTATGCGGCGAGCGGATTCCCTTGTAACGGTTCTCAATGCGGATCGCGAAGCCCACGGAATCCTGCACACCGTAGCGACACCAGGTCGTCCCGACGCAGCTCTTCACTGTTCGCAATGACTTTCCATACGCATGGCCGCTTTCAAATCCCGCATCAATGAGTTCCTCCCAGATCGACGGCAGATCCTGCACCTTCGCGCCGAACAAGTCGACTCGCTGCCCGCCAGTGATCTTGGTGTAGAGATTGTACTTGCGTGCCACAACGCCCAGCACGATGAGTTTCTCCGGAGTGATTTCTCCACCCGGCACGCGAGGCACAACGGAGTACGTTCCATCCCGCTGGATGTTGGCCATGAATCGATCATTGCTGTCCTGCAGCGTTTGATGTTCGGACTTCAGGATGTAGTCGTTCCAGAGCCCCGCGATGATCGACGCCACCGCTGGCTTGCAGATTTCGCAGCCGTTACCGCCATTTCCGCAGTGCTGCAGAATGTCGGCGAACGTGGTGAGTTTTTTTGCCTTGACGATGGCAAACAGTTCCGTCCGCGAATACGCAAAGTGCTCGCACAGATGATTGTTGACGACCTTGCCGGCAGCCTTCATGCGAGCCTGAAACAGGTCTGTCACCAGGCCCATGCAGCCGCCACAACCAGTGCCTGCACGAGTACACGATTTCACGGCAGCGACGGATTCCAGATTCTTCTCATCGATCGCCGTGCAAATGGCCGCCTTGGTGACATTGTTGCACGAACACACTTGTGCCGAATCCGGCATCGAGTCGACACCACCAAGGGCCGACGATCCTTTCGAACTGCCCAGAATCAATTCATGCGGCGCACACGGCAGCGGCGCGCCGGATTTTGCGAAGACCGACAATGAGCCATAGTCAGAGGCATCGCCGACCAGCATTCCACCGAGCAGCGTCTTGCCATCCAGTGAGAACAGCAACTTCTTGTAAATGCCGGAAAACGGGTCTTCCCATGTCAGGCTGTTGGCGATATCGGGACCTGCTTCGTAGTTGCCGAAGCTGGCCACGTCGATTCCCATCAACTTGAGTTTCGTGGACAGGTCGCTTCCCTCAAAGTTTCGATCATCACCACAGAAGTTCGCGGCGACGGTTTCGGCCATGGCGTAGCCGGGAGCGACCAGTCCGTAAATCATGCCACCATGCAGCGCACATTCGCCGATGGCAAAGATGTCGGGGTCGCTCGTCTGCAATCGATTGTTGACGGTGATGCCGCCGCGATCACCCAGTTGCAGTCCGGATTGCTTCGCCAGGTCATCTCGCGGACGAATCCCGGCCGATACGATCAGCATGTCGCATTCCAGCGACGCGCCGTCTGTGAACTCGATGCTCTGAACCTTGCCGTCGCCGTGAATTTCCTTTGACGACTTTGACAAATGGACCTGAACTCCAATGTCGCCGATCTTCTGCAATAGAGTGCGAGATCCGGCTTCGTCCAGCTGCCGAGGCATCAGCCGATTGTTGTATTCTATGACATGAGTGGTGAGTCCCAGGTCGAACGCAGCTTTGGCCGCTTCCAGTCCAAGTAGCCCACCGCCAATCACCGCACAGGTCTTCGATTTCTTTGCGTAGGCAATGATGTGCTCCAGATCTTCGATCGTGCGGTAGACAAATACTCCCTGTTTCTGAACACCCGGCAGCGGCGGCACAAACGGAAATGAACCCGTTGCCATAATGAGTTTGTCATAACTCACTTGCACGCCTTTGAGTGATCGAACAATCTTGCGACCGCGATCAATCTGAATGGCACGATCGCCGATATGAAGTTCGATTCCGACAGATTCGTACCATTCCCGTCGAGCCAGCATCAGCTTCTCGGCATCACGGTGAGCGAAAAAGTTAGACAGTCCGACTCGGTCATAAGCCGCTCGCGCTTCTTCGCAGAATGTGACGATGCGGTACCGTTTCAGTTCATCAAACGCAATGAGCTGCTCGCAAAAACGCAGGCCGACCATGCCGTTGCCCACGACAACGATCGTTTGTTGTTCTGTTGAAATCATGTGCAGACCTTGAAACTGAAACATGCAGCTTGCGGCAGCTCTCCGAGATTGTTTAACCCGTGGCCGAAAGGCCACGTTGTCACCCAGCCTGGCTCTTTCCGCCACGGGTTAAACGACTCACTGAACAACGCGCTCGCCCAGTCAAAAACCAAACAACACAATTGCCACTTTTTCCACACCGCGATACACGGGAATCGCCAGCAACGCTCTGACTGGTTCACTAGCGTCGGGCGCATCGACACCAGAAGCTCCGGTGCGCGAAATGCGGAAAACAGGACGCCCTGAAACCCACGTTTCTGCCACCAATGCGTCGGTCCTCGGAATAAAACGATCGGCGATAACATTCCAATCGGCGGCCGACTGAGTTAGATGCGGCGAGTCGGCTGTTGCAGATGCTTGCGGCTGCCAGATTTCGAATCCCACGGCAACCGGTTTACTGTTGGACGAAAGCAGTAACAGAATCGAATCTGAATGACCGGCCGCTGAGCCCACCGGAAGCCCCAGACCGATGTTCAGTTCTGTTTCGTCCGCCGCAAACGAACGCATGAATCCTGCGCTGCGAGGAAGATCCGACGCCAATCGTGGCTGCCCCGTTTTCCAGACTGTCCCCGGCAATCCAGCTCCCTTGGGAAACTTCACATACCGGCTGATGAATTCAAAACTCTTCAGTCCCGAGTAATAACTCGCGCTGATGGAAAGTTCATCCCGATCATCGCGGCTCCAGACTTCGAATGCCCCCGGACCGCTGCTGACGCCAAACACGATGACACTCAGGACCGACTGACCCTTCATGACCGGGTACGCAATCAGCGCCGCCAGTTCCATCCCATTCTTCGCGCCAATTTGATCCAGGAGATCGCTCGGTGCTTCCTGCAGAATGATGGCATGGCGTTGATTCCAGGCCATCCCCGCGAGCCCTTCGCCGTTGCGAACAGATCTCTCCGGTGATTCTGAATCCACCAGACTGCCGCGAAGCCGACAGCAGCTCGCTAGTTGCATCGACTGTCCGTCCGGCTGAACGTTCCAGACTTCGATATAATGGATCAGTGTGGCGTGAGTGGAGTGAGTCGCCTGTATTCCTTCTGGGGCACTGGTCATCGGCCTGCTCCTGACGTTGCGGGTTGCAGTGACGGCAGTGGCTGACTGTGGCTCGTGCTCTGACGTGTCGGTTGAGGTGCGTTGGCCTTGTGCCTGTGGACCGATTTTCTCGATTCCTGCTTCTCGAGAAACGCGATCAGAGAGCCGCGAAACTCGTAATAGTCAGGATGCTCCAGCAGCTCTTTGCGAACGCGAGGCCGCTCGAACGGCAGGTCGAGCACTTGTCCTACCGTTGCCGCTGGGCCGTTAGTCATCATGCAAATACGGTTCGACATGTAGATGGCTTCATCGACGTCATGAGTGATCACCATGGTCGTGATGTGCTCCCGATCGAGAACCTCCAGCACGACGTCCTGCAATTCCATTCTGGTCAGTGAATCCAGTCGGCCGAACGGTTCGTCCAGCAACAGCATGCGAGGCTTCAGCGAAATCGCACGAGCGATCCCAGCTCGCTGCTGCATCCCGCCGCTCATTTCTCGAGGATATTTGTGCATCGAATCGATCAGACCAACGGCGTTGAGATAATACTCACAGATTTGGCGTCGTTCGGTTTTGGTGCCGTGCGAATAGACTTGATCAATTCCCAGCATCACGTTTTGAAACGTCGTCATCCACGGAAGCAGACATGGCGACTGAAACACAACGGCACGATCCGGCCCCGGCCCCAAAGTTTCTCGGCCCGCAACAACAACCGATCCCGACGTGATCTCATTTAACCCGGCGACCATTGTCAGCACTGTCGATTTGCCGCAACCTGAGTGTCCTATTACGGACACAACTTCGCCTCGTCGCAGAATCAGATTGAAGTCTTCAACAACCTTCACTGGTTCACCGTACGGATTCGGGTAAGCCTTCGTCAGGTTGGCGATTTCGACGTATCGACGGTCGGTGTTGATGGTCATAGGGGTCTCTGATCTCATGCCGCCGTAAAATCAATCGGAGACAATTCCGGAAGTTCCAGATTCCGCGCGACTCGCAGTCGACGAGATTCGAGATTGATGTCCAGCATGTAGCGAGTCACCTCATTGCGGAGCTTTTTGAAGTCGCTGTTGAAATTCAGCGTGGTTCGATCTCGCGGACGTTCGAGCTTGACATCAAACGATTTTCCCAGCGTCGCTCGAGGGCCGGGTGTGAGAGCGATAATGCGATCGGCCATCAGCACGGCTTCATCAACATCGTTGGTAATCATCACCACCGTGCGTCGGTCCTGTTCCCAGATCCGCACGATCTCGTCCTGCAGGTTGGCTCGCGTAAGGGCATCCAGGGCACTCAGCGGTTCGTCCAGAAGCAATACTTCCGGCTGCATGGCCAGAGTTCTTGCCAGAGACAATCGCTGTCGCATTCCACCGCTCAATTCATGCGGCTTCTTCCATTCGGAGTTTGTCAGCGACACCATGTCAATGTACTTCTGAATCCAGGCTTTCTGTTCCGATGCGGTCTGTTTTGGAAAGACCTGCCGCACGGCGAGTTCGATGTTTCCGTAGACCGTCAGCCAGGGCAGCAGCGAATAATTCTGGAACAGAATTCCGCGATCCGGTCCCGGTTCGCCGCCCGGTTTTCCCCGAAGCAACACGTCTCCTGAATCCGGCTGATGTAAACCCGCCAGCAACGCCATCAGTGTGCTCTTGCCGCTTCCTGAGTACCCAATAATCGCCACGAACTCATTCTCTTTCACTGAAAGATTGATGTTCTGCAGCACCTCGGTCCTGTTCGAAGCAGGCCCAAAGCCGAGGTTGACGTTTTTGAGTTGAAGGAACGACATGTGTATCAATCTGAAATTTCGAATTTCATATTTCGACTCATTTGTCCGGTCACAACGCCGCTGGTGCCCCGTCGAAGCTCACACTTCGTTGCAGCACGATCATGATGCGATCCAGCAGAAATCCGATGGCTCCGACGACGAACACCACAGCAACCATCCGAGCAAACGAATCGCTGGCACCGTTGTTGAACTGATCCCAGATGAATTTTCCAAGACCTTCGCTCGAGGACAGCAGCTCAGCAGCAATCAACACCATCCAGCCGACACCGAGAGAAATTCGCAGCCCGGCAAACATCAGCGGCAGCGATGACGGTATCACGATCTTCGTCATGCGACTCCAGAAACCCAGACGCAACACTCGGGCGACATTCATGTGGTCCTTTTCAATCGACGCCACACCCAATGCCGTATTCACCAACGTGGGCCACAGCGAACACAACGCCACAGTCACGCCGGATGCGATGAACGCCGGATTGATCTTCAGACGGCCAATTAACGGAATCTCAGCCAGCAGCGTAATGAACCAGTGCTTGTCCGGATCCGGGATGAAACCACCTACGATGATCAACGCAATCGGCAGCCAGACGATCGGCGAAACAGGCTTGAAGAGAGCGATAAACGGTGTGATCGCAGCCATGAACGTCGGGTTCAGACCGCACAGCATCCCAATCGGAATGGCAATCACTGAGCCCAGAAAGAACCCGAAGAAGACACATGCCAAACTGCGCTTAATCTGGTCTGGCAGAGTCCACGGTTTGGCGTACTCGGCGTTGGTCGCTGTTTCGACACGTTCGTCGGCAGCAGCAATTCGTTTTGCAATGGCCAGCGCTTCCACACCGGTGGCACTGGCATAGGACGGCAGTTCGGCATCGACTTTGGCCTTTGCTTCTGTCACCTTCGCTTCACGATTTGCCCGAGTCAGTTGCTCGGACATCTTCAATAGATATTGCTTTTCATCCGCGATCGCGGTCTGAGCCGTCCGGGCTGCCATCAGAGCAGGGTCTTTTTCGGAACGCAATCCGTCTTCGTCGCTGCGGATTTCCTTGAGCCTTTCCGCAGCAACTTTCTCGGCCGCGTTATGCGCCTTCACTTCGTGAACCAGTTGTTCGCGCGCGGCCTTGTCGTCCGCTTTGAGTTCAGACGCCAGCTTCTGCAGGCTGGCAAGCCTGGCGTCTGATTGTGCCTTGAGTTCTGCAATTTCAACGGCCGACTTCTTCTGGAGGCCCGCGATCTTTGCGGCCAGATGACTGGACATCGCCGACTCAGCGGCCGCAACTTGTTGGTCAGCCTCCTCCGCCAGCGAATCCAGAACCTTCAAGCGTTCATCAATCTCAGCTCCTCGAGATGTACGCGAATCGCCGGTGAGTTCAAAGGCCTGCTGTTTATCGTTTTCGCGAACGTGGAATTCCCAGATACCGAGAGCCGCGTTCCATACGACCGAAGGAGTTGGAACTTCGCCCGACTTCGTTTTGTGCCGTGGAGCAATCTGCGACCACAGCACCAAAAACGCGATGATCGAAAACACCGGGATCACGATGAACTGCCCGATTTTCTTCCACTGCGTACGAGGTTCTTCACCGTACAACAGCCGAACAATCGGACTCAGAAACGTGAGCCCCGACATATCCAGAAATTTCAGAAGGCCAAACTTCATTATTCTTTGTTCCCAATCTCATGCTGCTTCAGATAACCCAGCGGATCTTTCCCGTCATAGGACAAGCCATCGATGAAATCTTTGGTTGGCGGCTTGTAGCCATCCGTATCGTCGGCCGGCACTTCATCAGCCGTCAGCAGCCCCTGTTCAATCAAGCGTTTGGCCGCTGCGCGATACACGTCGGGGAGATAGATTTCTTTAGCCGTCGCTGCATACCACTCGGCCGGCTTTGCTTCTGAGATCTGTCCCCAACGACGCATCTGCGTCAGGAACCAGATACCATCGCTGTACCACGGGTAGCTGCACTGGTACTTGAAGAACACGTTGAAGTCAGGCATCTCACGCTTGTCGGTTTTTTGAAAGTAGAAGTAACCGGTCATCGAGTTTCGGATGACGTCAAAGTCTGCTCCCACGTAGTCAGCCCGCGACAGGATGCGACACGCTTCTTCACGATTGACCAACTGACCACTCGCATCGGTTTCATCGAGCCATTTGCCTGCTCGAATGAGTGCTTTCACAACGGCGACGTGCGTGTTGGGATTCTCGTCAGCCCATTGTTTTGTAACACCGAAAACCTTTTCCGCTTTGTTCTTGTAGATATCGTAGTTCGTCGCCACAGGCACACCAATGCCCTTCGCAACCGCCTGCTGATTCCATGGTTCGCCGACGCAGTAGCCCTGAATATTGCCGGCTTCCAGAGTCGCCGGCATCATCGGAGGCGGCGTGACGGAAAGTTCGACCTGAGCATCCGTGCGACCACCGGTGTCTGCTTCTGAATACATCCCTGGATGAATCCCGGCCGATGCCAGCCAGTAGCGAAGCTCGTAGTTGTGAGTCGATACCGGAAACACAACCGCCATCTGCAGCTTCTTACCTTCCGCCAGCATCTGCTCAACAACAGGCTTGAGAGAGGTGGCCTTGATGGGATGTGGAGGTGTTGGTGACTTTAGCGATTCGTCGTTCGCCTGCATCTGTTCCCAGATGGCATTCGAAACCGTGATCCCATTTCCATTCAGGTCCATCGTATAGGCGGTGACAATGGGAGCCTTTGTGCCAATGCCGATCGTCGCCGCGATGGGCTGACCAGACAGCATGTGTGCGCCATCAAGTTCGCCGTTGATGACATTATCGAGCAGTGTTTTCCAATTCGGCTGAGCGACAACTTCCGCCTGCAAGCCTTCGTCTTCAAAGAAGCCTTTTTCTTTGGCAATCACCAGCGGAGCACAGTCCGTCAGCTTGATGAAGCCAAACTTCAACGCCGTTTTTTCCAACTCCAGACTCGATGCAATCGTGACCTTGGCGAGCGGTGCATCCAATGTCGTTTCCACTGGTGTTTCTGACGGCACAGGACTGAACTCGGACGTCGCCGGAGTCGCTGTAGCAGATTCGGATGACACTGATTGTGTACCACTTGGTGAACCTGTGCGCTGCGACTCTGAACAGCCAACAAATGAAATCATCAACACAACGACGAGCTTAAAAGTTACTGCGACGCGTTGCGA
>JANPHT010000506.1:0-4788 GCA_031424595.1 Planctomycetota bacterium | reverse complement strand
GCTCCACCGGAGTGCCGTCGCCCGACCCGATTTCCTACGACCGCTGGAAGGTCTGTTGATTTCTTTATTTTGTTTCGTAAAGAGAACCATCAGGGCGGCAGTGAAGGCCGGGCCCGATACAGTTGGGAGGTGTTGCCAGTAACTCCAATCTGATCTCGTGATTCTCGGTCAGCATTCCGTGAATGCACATCAGAGATCGAATCCGGCCGGTGTTTTCATTCGCGTCACCCAGCGAATACCATTCAAATCTGGTAACGGAACAGAATAATGTCGTTACGGAATTGAGGTCGATCCGGAAACTGGCATGATCAATCTGCCCGTCTTTCGCTCCACCTACTATCTCAGTTGTTCCCAGATACATGCAGACCGTCCAGCCACGTTCGTCGTACTGACAGTCATAGCCCACTCGACCTACGTGAGTTAAGGGCTCAAAAACTCCCGCCGCCCGCTGAACAAATTTCTTCAGCCATTCCGGACGAAAATCCCGCTGTTCCCTGCGTAAACGATACTGCTCCATCTGAATAAGCAGTTCTTCGATGGACATGGGCAACCTAAACAAAGAGCCAATGGCCCGATCATGGTTTGACCGGGCGAATCAGCGACAGGTGTTGATGGTGGCATCCATGACATAAACTCCACGAGCAGAGTGTTCACTCCGGCAGTCAATTCCAGACTGCGAACACACGATGTATCGAACACATCTCGACCGGTAATCAGCTCTTTTGTCTGGCGATGGTCCAGAACCACACACTCCGTTCCTGTCTTTCCAGATGCGCCTTGAGACGCCTGTTGAATGCAAATTGCCGAATGATCCGGCTATTCGCATTGGACGCGGAGAGGGGCGAAAGAGTACCGGGGATCGCTGAGAATCCAAGGAATCCGGATCATTCCCTGCTCGGGTCAGAATGGCGTTTCCAAATGCGGCACAGAACAAATTCCCGATTTGGCGAAACACGCAACAGTGGTCAGCTGAGGATGCCTTCGACAACGTGCTGGGGCTCAACGCCAGTCAGGCGCTGGTCAAGCCCCTGAAATCGATACGTAAATCGTTCATGATCAATTCCAAGGCAATGCAGCACTGTTGCATTCAGATCATTCACATGGCAAGGCTTTTCGACAACGTTATAGCTGAAGTCGTCTGTTTCGCCATGGACTACGCCACCCTTAATGCCTCCGCCCGCAAGCCACATACAAAAATTTCTGGGATGGTGGTCTCGACCATAATTTGTCTTTGTAAGCGCCCCTTGGGAGTACACCGTTCTGCCAAACTCGCCTCCCCAGACCACCAGCGTCGTATCGAGAAGTCCACGCTGTTTAAGATCCTGCAACAGGGCAGCACAGGGCTGGTCGGTATCATAACATTGATTTTTAATTTCGGTTGGAAGTGAACCGTGCTGGTCCCAGCCTCGATGCAGAATCTGCACAACCCGCACACCTCGCTCCACCATTCGCCGAGCCAGCAGGGCACTAGCGGCAAATGTACCTCTCTTATTCACTTCTGGTCCGTACAGATCCAGAGTCTCTTTGGATTCGCCAGAGAGATCGACCAACTCAGGCACACTGCTCTGCATTCGGAAGGCCATCTCATACTGAGCGATCCGTGTCTGCGTTTCCGGATCACTAAAGCGTTCAAAGTTCTTCTGATTAAGTTGTGACAGTGTATCCAGCATTGCGCGACGATGCCGAGCATCGACACCACTGGGGTTGTCGATGTAGAGAACCGGGTCACCAACACCCCGCAGCGCGACTCCGGTGTACTTCGAAGACAGATATCCACTACTCCACATGCGGGTAAAAAGTGCCTGTGCAGCCTGCTTGGAAGTCCAGCGAGGCGTAAGAACGACGAAAGCAGGAAGATTATTACTTACACTGCCAAGTCCGTACGCCAGCCACGCTCCAATGCTGGGCTTGCCGGGAACTTCGCTGCCTGTGGTCACAAAGGTACATGCGGGATCATGATTGATGGCGTTGGTGTGGACGCTGCGAATCAATGCCAGATCATCCACGTGCTTCGCCGTCTGCGACAGCAGTTCACTGGCCCAAACTCCCGCCTGGCCGTAGCGGGCAAAACGAAACATCGAGGGAGCAACGGGAAGCCGAGCCTGGCCACTCGTCATGGTCGTGATGCGCTGCCCCATCCGAATGGATTCTGGCAGCTCTTTGTCAAAATGTTCCTTGAGTGTCGGCTTGTAATCCCACGTATCCAACTGCGAAGGACCACCGTTCATATGCAGATAGATGACCGCCTTCGCTTTGGGAGCAAAATGCGGAAAGCCGGGCAGTGGCGGATGAACCTGTTCTGTGCCAGTCTGCGGTATTGCACCATCGTTGCTGGCAGCACGTTCGGCGGCGAGCATTGCCAGAGAAACCGCGCCCATCCGCAGGGCACTGTCACCGAAAAACTGGCGACGAGTCTGAGTCTGAAGGAATTCCTGAATTGGATTCATGCGAAGGCTCACCGCGACAAATAAAGCAGAAAGGCATACAGCACACCGAGAAACCCAATCGTCTTGATGAACATTGTGATTGCTGACCGAATGATTCTCTCTGGCAACTCAAAACGACTGTTGGAGTAGACGAGACAGATCATCGCAGTCAGTGGCACAGCGTGCGTAAGAATTGAAAGATCCATAGTGGGCAACTCGTCGTGGACAAGAAACAGTCAAGGTCATTCAACCGACGTAGAGGTCATGACTTCCTGAGCTTATCTTCGCTCTCATCATCATCATCATCCGGCTCGGGCTTCTCATCGCCGTATCCATAGGCAGGGCCGTCCGCAGCATCCCAGATTGCCAGCAGGTTCAACAACCCTGCAATCCACGTGAACACGGACGCGATATCAAACCTACGACTCAGGTCTCCGTGAAGTCGATCCAGTTCATGCGAATCGCGAGGAGCCTGGAACCAATTCAGAAAGCTTCGACTAACCGTTCCATGCAAAGAACCATTGGCGGTAAACTCTTTACCGTTTCGACTGACGATCTGGCAGCGAATCTCGCGACGGGGAGAACCAAAAATCTCGCGACCTAGATCGATGTCGCCCCCGAGCCCATACTCAATGGGCGTGCCGTCGGCTGAATCAACCGTCAGTGACCCCGTAATCTCGCGACTTCCTTCGGGGTTAAGCGGAGTCACTTTGATCTGCCCGGTCACAACCTGAGTAGACTCATTCTGTTCCAGCGGCTCTCGAAGGATGCCGGAAAAATCACTTTGAATCTCTGAATTCAAGATGTGGACGTTCACTTTTTCGTTTCGAAATCTGGCCTCCTGAACGAGTGAAGGCAATGCCGGCGCGCCGTTAAAGAATTGTGCAGCGTAGCCAAAGGAAAACTTCGTCAGCGGAACAGTCTGTTCCATCTGAGCTGATTCAGCTCGGCTACGGTAGACCAATTGACTGTAAACAGGTTGCCAGTTACCAAGGATCATTCCCCAGACAAACAGCGTCAGAATGCAGACGGAGTAAATTGTGGCCTTGAACCTTCGTCCCTGATACCAATGACCAGCGCCGGGGATCAAAAATGCCAAAGTCGCGGCAATAATTGGGTTCTTTAACTGAACTCGCGTGTCTCTCATGAATCGGCCTGTATCAGGGAACGTGTACCGTTACTTCTAATAGGTTGCTCGGCAGTGCAGGAATCATTGTACGGATCCACGCCGTCCGGGAATCCTAACAGGACATTGGGATTGTGTCAGCCGATGTCTGCGGCAGAGAAAACGGCGAAGAGTTCTCGGAAGTTGAGTATTCGCCTACAGTTGCAATTCCCTGGCTGTTGTTTTGAAATTGCCCCTACTTCACGAGTTCGCCGTGCATGCCCTCCACTCCCTCCAATTCTTCAGACTCTGACCTTCCTCGACAGTTTGCGGTTTCGGTGGTCGAGATCCTCCGCAAAGAAGGTTTTGAGGCCTTGTGGGCGGGTGGCTGCGTGCGAGATGAATTGCTGGGAAAAGCCCCCAAAGATTTCGATATCGCCAGCACAGCGACGCCGGAAGACGTTATTCGCATTTTTGGACCAAGGCGAACGGTCGCAGTGGGGGCCAGTTTTGGTGTTGTCATGGTTCTCGGACCAACCCGACCGGCCGGACAAATTGAAGTGGCAACGTTCCGCAGCGATGGCCAATACCTCGATGGACGCAGACCCTCGTCTGTTCAGTTTTGCCGGCCAGAGGAAGATGCTCGCCGGCGAGATTTTACGATCAACGGATTATTTTATGATCCCCTATCCGACGAGGTGATCGACTACGTCGGTGGGCGAGCCGACCTTGCTGCGGGAGTCGTGCGAGCGATCGGTGATCCCGTCGCGAGGTTTCAGGAGGACAAGTTGCGAATGCTCCGGGCGGTGCGATTCGCCGCGACATTGCACTTTCAACTGGATCACAAGACAGCCGATGCTATCCGCCAACACCACGCTGAAATCAACCAGGTCAGCCTCGAACGAATCGCTCAGGAACTGCGCAGGATGCTGGCACATCATTCGAGAGCAATCGCCGTTCAGCTTCTGGAAGACACCGGCCTTCTACCTGAGGTGCTTCCGGAAATCAGCTCGATCAGCGGTTTCCTGCCAAACGACCGACTCCTGGATGCCCTTCGCTTTCTGGAGTCGCATCGATTCGAGCCTGCTCTCGGTCTACTTCTACAATCACTCTACATAGGCGAGCAGACCGAGCCTCGTGCGAGAGTGGCATTGATCGGTGGCGTCTGTAAACGGCTGAAGTTGTCCAACGAAGAAACAGACTGCATCTGTTGGTTGCTCAATTCGCTGCCTTTGCTTCAGGGTATTGAGAATTGCC
>JANPHT010000505.1:0-11967 GCA_031424595.1 Planctomycetota bacterium | reverse complement strand
CAGTAGACTTTCGCGGTGTCCGAGCATATTGCTTGTCTGAGCGAATCTGAACCCAAGGAATTGCGGTTAATGGTCTTGAAAGTTCAGGGATGGAATCCCTGATTCATGCGTTGCGGCTCAGTCCACCACGTTTCTCCAACTTTTTCCTCCACGAATTGCCATGCACACTTCTGACCTTGTGAACAAACTAAAGCCGTCCGAAACTTTGGCAGCAGCCGCAAAGGCTCGCGAGTTGCGAAGCAAAGGTATTGACGTGCTGGAGTTCACCGTAGGCGAACCCGACTTTATCACTCCAAAGCACATTCGCGAAGCTGCGAAGGTGGCAATGGATGCCGGTCATACGCGTTACACGGCCGCAACTGGGATCGTCGAGTTGAAACAGGCGATTTGTGATGCCTTCAAACGCGATCACGGAGTCAGCTATAAGCCCTCCGAGGTCACAATCTCCAACGGAGCTAAGCACTGCCTTCACAATGTGCTGGTCGCCTGTTGTGAGCCCGGCGATGAAGTGATCATTCCCACTCCATACTGGGTCAGCTACTCCGCCCTTGTTGAACTGGTCGGCGCGAAGCCGGTCCTGGTCGAAACGACGGAAGCAGAAGGCTTCTTCCTTTCTGCCGAAAAGTTCCGTCAGGCGATCACTCCCAAAACTCGTTTGATGATGCTCAACAGTCCGAGCAACCCGACCGGTGGAGTGTATCCGGTTGAGATGCTCGAAGCACTTGCCAGAGTAGCCGTCGAAAAGAACATCATCGTGTTGTCGGATGAAATCTATGACAAGCTCATTTACAATGGGCACACGTTCAAGTCGTTTGCTTCTTTCGGCGAAGAAGTGAAGAAACGAACAGTGATCGTCAATGGAGTCAGCAAGGCCTATGCGATGACCGGCTGGCGAATTGGCTGGACCCTGGCTCCTGAAAATGTCAGCAGTGCAATCAACAAACTGCAGAGCCAGCAGACTTCGAATCCCTGCAGTGTCAGTCAATATGCGGCGCTCGCCGCATTAAATGGACCGCAGGAATGTGTGGCTGAGATGTGCAAAGAGTTTGCAGCACGTCGAGACTATGTGTCCGGTCGACTGCGTGCAATCCCCGGGCTGACCTTTGCAGAACCGGGAGGTGCGTTTTATGCGTTCTTCAACGTGAGCAGTTATTTTGGCAAGCCGCTTGGCGGTGGCGAACCCGTCTCCAATGCGACAGACTTCTGCACGGCATTGCTGGAACGGGCTCATGTGGCCCTGGTGAGCGGTGACGCTTTCGGGGCTGCAGGATACGTCCGTCTGAGTTTTGCAGCGTCGATGGAATCGCTTACACGAGGCGTGGACGCGATTGAAAAGTTTTTGAAGAGCTGACCTGTCGTGCGTGGCCCCGGCCGGGGCGAGCGATTTTCCTGCTGCTTCGCCGCATAAGTTAGTTTGAGCGATGTTCGAACGAAAAGTCGATCGGTCAATTGGGCCAATTCTTTAGAAAGGCACACCATGTCGGGACCATCATTGTCGCGTGCGGTCATCGCAGAATTCCTCGGAACGTTTCTGCTGATCTTCTTTGGTTGCGGTGCAGTTCATGCGTCCGTGCTGACGGGCGCTCAGAGTGGCCTTTGGCAAGTGGCGATTGTCTGGGGAGTCGCCATCATGCTTGCGATCTATGCCGTCGGCTCTGTCAGCGGCGCGCATATCAACCCCGCGATGACGATTGCCAGCATGGTCTGGCGCGGGTTTCCCGCATCACGTGTGCTGCCGTACATCGGCGCTCAGCTGGCCGGTGCCATTGTTGCTGCCGCTTCGCTTTTTGTTCTGTTTGAGCCCCATATTGCCGCAAAGGAAGCGGCGAAAAACGTCACACGAGGTCAGGCGGGAAGCGAAATAACAGCGATGTGTTATGGCGAATACTTTCCTGCCCCCGGTTCGCTCGGCGACGGCGACGCGCCCTACTCTCCAGAAGATCATGCGAAGCTTAAGCTGAAGATGTCGGCTGGCCGTGCCTTTATTGCAGAATTGCTGGGCACATTGATTCTTGCGCTTGTGGTCTTCGCGGTGACGGATCCTCGCAATTTGGGTTCGCCAGTCAGTGGGAATGCACCGATTTTCATCGGGTTGACTGTGAGTGTATTGATTTCTGTCATTGCGCCGCTGACCCAGGCCTGTTTCAATCCTGCGCGAGATTTCGGACCAAGATTATTCGCCTGCTTCGCCGGGTGGGGCGCGATCGCATGGCCGGGTTTCAGTGACCTTGCCTGGCTGACTGTCTACATCATCGCTCCCACAGTCGGAGCTGTTCTTGGTGGCGGTTTGTATGACTTTGCTATTCGTCCGGCTCATGCGGTTGTGGAAGCAGAATGAACGTATTCTGCGACACTTACGCGGTGGTTGTTCTGTGTTGCGAGCCTTCAGCCCTTCAGTTGACGGGCTGCGACGATCGCAGGTAAGCGAATAAGTCCCGCAGTTGTTGATCGGTCAATGCTTTCAATGCACCTTCCGGCATCACTGATTGTGGAACGACTTTCATCTCGTCGATTTCATGCTGCTTAAGGATGATGTTCTGCCCGTCGACTCCGCGAAGGATGACGACCTGGCTGTCCTTATCGGCGAGGAATCCATTCAGGACTCGTCCATCAATGGTGATGATGAGGTGGTTCTCAAAGCCTTCGCGAATTTCAAGACTGGGGTTAACAACGCTGGTCAGCATGCGTTCCAGATTTGTTCGCGCGAAAGGAGTCAGGTCGGGACCGATACGACCACCCTCGTCAAAGAGCAGATGACATCGTCCACAGTTCTGCATGAACAACGGCTTGCCGGCTCGCGGATTTCCGGAACCTTTCGACAGCGCAATGTTGATCCGCGAGATTTCTGAGTGCACCTGAGCCGGTGACAGACTGACGATTTCACCCCAGTATTTTTCGATGGAGGTATTGATGTCCTTATCACCATGCATCAGCATTTTGCGCAGAGCGGAGTTCGAGATCTTTTCTTTGGCAACTGAGCCGTTGTCGATCGCCGTCAGTAATTGCTTCGACCAGGTCGAGCGACTGACCAGCAATGCTTCGGCCGCCAATTGAGGTTCTTCGGGAAGATCGGAATAGCGAGCTGTGACGTCGGCTGCAATCTCCGGTTGTTCGTAGTTCTGCAGTGCGGCGAACGTAGAGGCAAGAACAGCAGCGTCCTTTTCGGTCCTTACGAGATCTCTTAAAACAGGAAGAAGTTCAGGCTGATGAACCTGCCCGCAGATTTCGATCAGCTGCCGTCGAATATCTTTCGACCCAGCAGAGTCGCGAATTGTCCTGATCGCTTCGGCAACCGCGTCCGGTTGAGCCTGACGAAAACGCAAAGCCAGAGAACCTCCGCCACTTTTTGCCAGGGCGTTAACAAGTTCATCCGGAATGCCAGCCAGACTGCGGCCCTGAAACGCGTCTTCAAACCCTTTCAGCAGATGATCCACGCTGGATTTGTCGGGTGCAGCGTTGAGAATGACTGCTGCATTCAGAAGGTCTTCGCGAGTTCCCGCCAGCGCATAGCGTTTCATCAGACGTTCGGCGATACACTGAGCCACCAGCGGACGCTGCCAGGTTGTAGATTCCGACAACAGTTGCTTCAGAATGTTGCCGACTTCCGTACGAGTCACTTGAGATTCAATCGCCCACCAGACAAGCAGAGGCTGGTGAATATCAGCCGCGTCTTCGTCGAAATTCAGGAGCTCGCGAATGATCGGCAGGGCCAGCTCCGGAGGCAGTCGGCGGGCCGAGCAGGCCATCTGCTTGCGGACGTCAATGTACGGTTCTTTGTTGGCCGTTTTGACGATTGCAGCCGCGACAGGCGGTGATGTCGAGCCCGAATCACAAACCAGTCTTACCGTCCAGGCCCGAACAAATGGCTCATTGTGGCTGAGGAGTCTGATCGCGACGTCATCCATCAGACCGCCGGACGCATTGATTGCCCAGAGTCTCTCAAGTGCTGACTGCCCCATTGCGGCCGCGATCTCTGTGTCGAGCTGTGTGATGGCAGATTTGTCTTTGCGATCTCCAAGGAGTCGGACCGCGGTTTGGCGATGCCACTTGCTCGGATGGTCGAGCAACTTGATCAGGTCAGTGGTGGAGGATTGTGAATAATTGCACGTGGGTTTGCTCGAGGGGTTAACGCCCTGCTTCTCGCCTCGATCGATCAGCTTGTAAATACGGCCGGTCTTCTTATCGACTCGACCGGCGTAGTGGCTGCTGTGATCGATGCGTTGTTCGTACAGGTCGGCAACATAAATGGCGCCATCCGGTCCGGCCTTGATATCCACGGGACGGAACCAGGGATCATCGGTCTTTAGAACGCGTTCGATGTCTTCCGTTTCAAACGACGACTGATATGGCTTGAAGTGGCTCAGAACAACCTGTCCCTGCAGCGGTTCGATCCCGAACAGCTGACCGCGAAACCGCTGAGGCAGAGTGTTTTCTTCGTAAATGATAAAGTTATGCGTAAACCTTGCGACGCTGTGATGTTTGATGTTTTCGAAGAAGCCGAACGAGTACGGGTTCGAAAGTGGCCCGTGTTTTCCAAAACCCTTGCGATAGTAGCCACCCTGGACATAATGGAATCCTCGAGTATCACCGCCGTTGTGGCCTGAGTAAATGCGGCCTTTTTCGTCGATCTCGCAGCCAAACGTATTGCCTCCGCCTTCTGCAAAGATTTCGTAAATGTGTTTTTCCGGATGGTATCGCCAGATCAACTGACCCAGCGATCGAATGGGCTGATCCTTTGTGCCTGGCTTCTTGACGACGCCAGTCACGGTGCTGCCCTGACCACCATACAGCCAGCCATCAGGACCAAATCGCAGGCTGTTGACGACGGAGTGTGAATCTTCAATGCCGAACCCTTCCAACAGCACTTCCGGATCACCATCAGGAATGTCGTCGTGATTCGTGTCAGGATAAAACAGCAGGTACGGTGGATTGGTCACATAAACGCCGCCGCGGCCGACTGCAAATGACGAGGCAATATTCAATTCATCGACGAAAACTTTGTGCTTGTCATACACGCCGTCTCCATCGGTGTCTTCATGAATGCTGATGCGGTCGGTGCCCTTGAAGTGATTGGGTGGTGCTGGTGGAACTTTGTCATACACCGATCGCAGAAAAGTGTCGCGGCTAACCATCTTCAAGCCGGCCGGATCGGGATACTGTCGGTACTCCATCACCCACATGCGGCCGCGTTCGTCCCACGACATGAACAAGGGCTGAGCGATCTCCGGGTCACCCAAAACCAATTGTACCGCCAGGTCATCCGGCGTTATGAAGTGTTTGACGGCTTCCGCTGGAATCAACGGGTCCGTGTCTCCGTTACGGCGAGCGACATACTTTTCGATGTTGTCAACGATGTCTGTTTTCAGGTACACGCCTTTTGCCACCGCGTCTGCTTCACTGAGCGGCTGAGTGACATCGACGCCGAATTCCGCTGCAGTCGCTGAGGCCCAAGAGACATCGTCACCAGGACGATACTGCCAGGTCCCTTCGAGTCGAAACGCCTGCTTGGTGGCTTCATTCATGAGTACAGGCGGGGCCACACTGAAATTCGGCCTGGGATCGTTCTGATAGACGCGAATGGCCACCGAGACGAAGTGACCGGCGTTCACCAGCGATGGATCAATCGCGTAGCGGCCTTTCTCACCGAGTCCGCTGCGGAATTGTGGAGGAAAAGTTCCTGTGGCTCCGACCGACTGGCCACCCACGTAGGCCGAACGAGCGTCATCCAGTGCTTCGGCGAACAGGGTCAGTGGCTGACCGTTCCATTCTTTCGGGATCTTGACCAGCACTCGATACCAGGAAAATCCGTTAATGGGAGAGAGTTCGCCGGAGGGAACGCTGCGCCAAGCATCGGGGACTGTCAACGTTTTCCAGTCGGCCGCGACGGAGAAAGGCAGACTACCCGCAAGTAGCAGGAATGTGGCAGCAGACTGGATCATCGCAACAACATTATTCATCGGCGGGCCTTCGAGCAGAAGGAGTTCAAATGGCGGGTGAGCCAGATTATTTCGTTTCTGTCCGCGAATTCCAACTGCACAGCATTCCTGGCAAGCGGGCGGGTCGCTCTGCGTGTCGAACTCGCGTTGACGCGCGCGGCTTGCGGCCCTGCTGTGCGCAAGGGCTCAATCGCCGAACATGGCGGTCAAATCGACATCATCCTCGGATGACCTTTTTTTCGACTTCGCCCCCGTTTTTTTGGCGACTGAGTTCGGTACGGTGGATTTGTCACCACCAGCATTGGCCGAAGGGAGTGGTCCGCTTGACGCTGGCATTGCCACCTTGTCTTTGGGCCGGGCAGGTTCGGAAGGTGACTTCAGCGGAATCCCGGCAGCTTTTGCTTTCGCAGCAGCGGCTTCTCGCGCGACCCTGACAAGCCGGGCTTCCGCTTCACGAATTTCAGCGACCATATCTGAGACGTGTTGCCAACGGTCGTCGGGGTTGGCAAGCAGACCCTTCATGATGGCCGATTCAATCTGTTTATCAACGGTCGGCACATACGTACTTAATGGAACCGGAGGTTTGTTAATGTGCTGAAGGACGGCATCAATCGTCAATGCTGCATCCCAGGGGAATCGCTTGGTGTACATTTCAAAGCACGTGACAGCATAGGAGAAGATATCAAGTCGCTGATCAGTCGTCTGCCGCTTGATCAATTCCGGGGCCATATAGCTGGCTGTCCCCGTCCGATTGCCAGGCTTACAGAAGTTGGGTGTGTTGGGAACCACCAGCCCGAAGTCGATCATCTTCGCACACTTTTCGTCGGAGATCATGACGTTGCGAGGACAGATATCGCGGTGAATCCAGTTCTGCTGATGAAAGTGATTCAGGGCTTCTCCAATCTGAATCATGTAACGCAGTCGATATCGCTTCATCTCCTCATTCTGAAGATCGACTAAAAGGGCGAGGCCCGTGCCTTCAACGAACTCCATCATGAGAAACATCTCGTCTTCCAGCGTCCATCCGAATTCGTGTGTTTTCACGATGTTCGGGTGGTTGAGAGACAAAGCGACTTCGCCTTCAGACGGCTTATTCAGTCCCTGGAAACGGAGTTCAAATTTCGCTGTTTTTTCTTTGTCCAGAACCTTGAGAGCCACAAGGCGGCCCGTTTGCAGGTCAGTGGCTTTCCAGACTTTGGACATACTTCCCTGACCCACTCGCCCGATCAGGTTGAAGCGTTTGGAAATGTCGGTTCGTTCGTGTGACTTCTTCTTGCTGAACAGCTTATCAAACATGCGAGTGTCTCTGAGGAAGTCAGCTGAGACGTTTCCGTCGGGTGTCTGGAGAAAAGGTCAAAACCTGAGGCTGAGAATAACTGCTGAATCAGCCAAAGGACAGGTGAATCAGCCAAAGGCAGGACTAATTTGCCGCCGACAGTCCACCTGTCAGCACAGCCGCGGAGTCCGTTGCGTTCTTTGCAGATTCTGGCACTTCCCTCTTTATCGATTCCCAGCGATTCAGGCCTGCGTTCAGGAACTTAAGGAAGTCTTTCCCACCAGTGGAATCAAGGCCACTGAAATAGGCAAGGACGGTCTTACCATCTGCGGAAACCACAGCATAACTTGGCAGTGCCACGTCACCAGTAAGTTCTGACTGAAGCTCCTGATTCATCTGCAAAAGCCTGTCACGAAACTCAGCGTCTGTGATCCCAGGGACTTCATCGGTGTAGAGTTGAGCACGCACCATCTTCCTCATTGCCGCGATCACGTTCTCCTGAGTCATTACGGTGCGTTCCATTTGTCGGCAATTGACGCAGTTCACCCCGGTGAAATCGACAAACAACGGCTGCTGATCTTTGGATGCAACCTTAACCGCTCGGTCAAATTCCAGCAGAAAGTCCAGGTCATGGTGAGCAATGACGTAGCCAAGCTCGTTCGTCTGACGAATCGGTGTTTCCTTCACGTTCGGAGGGGAAAACGCGGCGACCAGATTCCAGACTGGATCCGAGGGCAATTGAACGCCGACCAATCCCGCCGTCAGTCGTCCGGCAAACGCGAGAAATAACGCCGCTGAGCCGTATCGCACAAACGAAAACTTTGGACGCGGTTTCTTGAACACACCGACCAGATAAACACCTGCAACGGTCGCCAGAATGATCCACGTCCACAGAAAAATGTTGTACGTCAGATAGACGGGCATGCGGTTTTCGGAGAACCCAATATCGGCGACGCTCAGGAACTTAACAACCGCCGCCAGTTCTACGAGTCCAATCACAACCTTGACATCATTCATCCATCCACCGCTGCGTGGCAGTTTCTTCAGCATGCCTGGAAACAACGCCAGCACGAAGAACGGTGAGGCAAACGCGGTGGAAAAGCCCAGCATCCCGATAATCGGCCACAAGTAGTCGCCGCGAGCGGCGACGACCAGCAGTGACCCCACAAAAGCAAACGTGCAAGTGAACGAAACCAGCGTAAACGTAATGGCCATGAAGACCACACCGATCAGGCCACCGGTTGATTCTCGCTGTGATGTATAACTCAGGACCCAATAGGGGATCTGCACATCAAACACGCCCAACAACATCACGCCAAAGAACGTGAACAACGCCGCAAAGCCGAGATTCAGCCAGCGGTTGTTCGCGAGGCCCTGCAAACTAGCTTCTCCGAACAAACCAGCGACCAGCAGACCCAGAATCGTGAAGGCTCCGATGATGCTCAGACAATAAACAATGGCCAGCCTGAGTGAACTGCCCGCCTTCTTTTCTTCCTGCTTCAGGAAGAAGGCGACCGTCACGGGAATCATTGGAAAAACACACGGCGTCAGAAGGGCAATAAAACCGGAACCGATTGCGGTCAGCACGAACGCAACCAGCCCATCCTTCGCGATGTTGTTTTGCCTGTCAGCGGCCGCCGATTGTCTTCTCGTTCCCGCTTCTGATCCTGTCCGAGGCGTCTCGGGAAGCTTTTCGGAAGCTGCCGTCAGCGTCAGTTCAAACTTCGCAGTCGTCGGAGGAAGGCACGTCCCATTGCTGCACATCTGAAAACGTACGCTGCCGGAAAGTGCTGCCGCCGGGGCAGAAAAAACATACTTGCGAGTCCAGACGATCTCACCATGGTGGACACGCTGCGTGAACTCATCAATCGTCTGTACGTCCGGGGCAGCGGACGGACGGAAGTCGTCGCCGACCGGCTCAAGCCCAGCGACTTCTGAAATCTCAATCGTGGTCGGCAGGCCAGCCATATCAGGATCCTGATCCAGGGCAAATGTATGCCACGGCTCCTTCACCTTTGCTGTAATCGACAGGGTGACTTCCTGGCCCGGGACTGGCTTTAATGGAGTCAGCCCGATCTCGAATTCCATCAGCCCGGACTTTGCAGACTTTCCGTAGCCGATCTTTGGCAGGATCGTCACCGGGTTCATGTCTGCCTTGCTGACGTTGGTTGGCATTGGAGCGGCGGCCGATCCGGGCTCTGCGGCGGCAAGGGTCGCAGTGAAGCTGCGATTATTGATGGGTCGACATTCGCCCGGGACGCCGTTCTCACCTGAACCACAATACTGACCTGACAACTTGCCGGTCACTTTGGTCCCGTCTGCCGCACCGCCTTTGAGCACCTTTGACCATGTTACTTTGCCAAAGAATTTCTCAACCGTCCGCCCCAGTGCTTCGTCCTGAACGACCTTCGGTCCACGGTCGGATTTCCAGTCGCCATCTTCGGTGAGCGAACCCATTTCGGTCAGCCTGATTTTGGTAGCACCGCCAAACGACTTGTCCATCGAATAGGTGTAATAACCATCTGGCAATGTCATGGTGACCAGAAGCTCGACCGACTGATCGTCAATCTTTTTCAGTACTGCGGTGACGTCAATATCAACGTCCTGCGACGGAGCCGAGTTCCCAAATGTCAGCGGTGCGAAATCCAACTGTCCGGACCTCTTGTCCGGACTTTGTGCCGAAAGTGGAGCCGCAACGGTGAGCGCAAGTATCAGCGAGAAACACAGCAGTGAACCTCGGAACGTGGACATGGGTCTGTTCCCGATCTTCTAGAACCCGTCCGGCGACACTCGGCCGGACACGGAATTTCTGAGCATGACAATCACAGTTGCCTGCTCGGACAGCATTCGGGTCTGCAGGCTTAATCAACAGAACAAAATACACTCTTTTGGCACAACCTGGAAAGCCGCGATTGGAAACCCGTAGCCCCGACGAGAAAATATGTACATATGAACCCTATTTATCGGCGGTTGTGGTTGTAATCCGTTTGTCGGATTGGTTTTCGGCTGGCCTTAACCCGGAGTGGACTGGCCTCAGCAAAATCGGACTGCCTTGTTTTCAGAGTCCTACTGGTTTGCGGTTTGGCAAAAGGGGTTCCCCGCAGCCAGGGAGCTGACAGGAACGAATGGCATCGGCACCGTGGTACAGTGGACGATCGCACGAAATCGCGCCAAGCTACGGGGTTATGCAGCAGCTTCCCTCGACATCCTCCGGCCTTCACGGTCACCTTCCTCTATCGTCAGCGCAAGAGTTTACGGACATCGCTTGTACTCGGTGCGGCTGCGTTTGCGATGACTTGACCTTAGAGGTTTCCAGCGATCGAGTTCTTACGTTTGCACCAGATTGCTCGCTTGCCAAATCGTGGTTCGACTCGCTACGCCAGCCGCTGTCGTCCGTCCCGGCTGAGATTGACGGAGTGCCCTCAACTCTTGACGCCGCCGTTGAGCATGCGGCTCGAATAATTCAAAAAGCGAAGTCGCCGTTATTTTTTGGTCTTTCGAGAAGCAGCACCGACGGTCAGCGCGCGGCCTGTGAGTTGGCCGATCGTATCGGTGCGACGATCGATACGACAGCATCGATTGGGCACGGTCCCTCGATCACTGCGTTTCAGAACTCAGGTGAGTCCACATCGACGCTGGGTGAGGTGCGGCATCGATCTGATCTCGTGATCTATTGGGCCTGCGATCCATTGAAGACACATCCAAGGCACATGGAACGCTTTGTTGATGCTCGTGGTTTTGCTGTCCCGAACGGCCGAGCCGATCGGCATGTGGTTGTTGTGGATTCTTCACCAACGGCGACGTCGGCCAGAGCGGACACGTTCCTGCAGGTAAAAAAGGGCAGCGATTTCGAAGTCTTCTGGACACTGCGAGCCCTCGTGAAAGGAATTCAGGTCCCAGTCACCGAAGTGGGAGGAGTCTCCATCTCGGCGCTCCAGGTCCTTGCCGATCGGATGAAGTCCAGCCACTACGGCGCGGTGTTCTTTGGAGTGGACTTAACGGAATCATCTACCGGGCATGCCACAGTCGAAGCTTTGCTCAGGCTGGTGACAGATCTGAATTTATTCACTCGTTTTGTCGCACGGCGAATGCGTATTCCCGGAGACGTTACGGGGGCTGACAGCGTACTGTGCTGGCAGACCGGGTATCCATTCAGTATCAGCCTGAATCGTGGCTATCCTCGCTTTAATCCGGTCGAGTATTCTGCCGGACCGATGCTTGAACGAAACGAAGCGGACTGCGTCATTTTCGTCGGTGCGGAACGCGTGAATAAATTCTCTGAGCTGGCCCAAAGCCATTTGCAGAAGTTGCCCGTGATTGTTCTGGATCCACCGAACGCAGCTGGTGATGTTCGAGCTGATGTGCGATTTAATACCGCCATTTACGGAATCCATCGACGCGCGACGGCTTATCGCATGGATGAGATTCCCATTCCGCTGCGTCAGGTGATTCATTCGACTTTGCCATCGGATGACGAGGTTCTTCGATCAATTCTGCAGCGACTTGATCCGACTCAAACTTGATCCGAACCGCGTGGACGTACGTCAGGCGATTGATTTTTTATCGACTGCCTTTGTAACATTCCTGACGTTCGAGCGGGAGAGAGCAACGTTCTAAGACCATCTTGCTGCGGCGTTACGCCGCGGTTGATCATTCTTTCCAACTCGTCCCCAGAGTCGTTGTTCGTTTGGCCCGTCCGGTGTCCTGGGGCGACGGCCAAACCAAGCACAAGGCTTCCGTCACCCCAGGACACCG
>JANPHT010000504.1:0-26079 GCA_031424595.1 Planctomycetota bacterium | reverse complement strand
TCCAAATCTGCGACGAGCGACCGAAATGCGGTGGCTGCTCAGCAGTTCGACCGTGTCGCTGGCCACGCAATTGGCGATCCGCAGCGGATCAAGATCCTGGTGCAGCAGCGCCACTATCTGCGCCAGCTCCTTTTCCTGCTTTGAGGTGATCGCGAGTCGAGACATCAGTTTGCGACGATAAAGATCTGCGAAAACCTCAGACAGATCCAGCAGTTGCTGCTGATCAAAGCTCCAGTCCGGGATAGCCGCTTCAAGGACCAGCTGAATTCCGTCACAAATCAGACAGGAAGCCACGTATCCATCAGTGGATTGCTGGTCTCGGCGAGTGCCGGACTGTGGAACACGTTTCACAACACCACATGCCGCATGCATCGCATTTTGAGGAACACCCTGTGAGTCTCCTCGCCAAAACACCAAACGGGGCGGCGATTGGGCAACGACCTCCCAGAGATAAACATGGTCGGCCGATAGTCCTGCCCAGACCTCATCCAGCAGACAGGCCATCAGATCGGTGGTGGGCCCCGCCTGGATTCGCCGCTGTTCGGCCGACGCCAGCAACGCTGTGACGTCGGGCAGGTGTCTGCGGTCTGGCTCTTGGTTCACCACCGGCTCCGTAACATAAGTTGTGTGGAACGCCCACGAATGGCAGATCGTATCACGTCGGCCTGATGATATTGAACTGCTGGAGGGTACCGTATTTCATTGCGTAAAAGAATTTGCCAACTTCAGATCGTACAACGGCAGTTTATGCCACCGCAGGGCTACTAAAGGGGAAGAAAGACAAACAGCCGACGGCATTCAGACAACTCCTCTTGACGCCGCCACAGAAATTGCTGGGAGCCGAACATTTTCTGATACTCTTCATGGCAGCGGTCGATCTAGGATTTTGAGGATTGTTGCGAATGTAGTGCTGCAATAAATCCCATCGAAGAAATCACGGATGATCTTCGATATTCCTGTCGCCGGTAGATGGATGGACCAACATGCCGTTAACTGCCTTCAGCATGCTGCTGAGAATTTCGTGCAAAGATTCACGATCAGTGAAGAAGCTCTGCCGAAATTCAATGAACCTGACATTGCTGTTTGCCATTTCTGCCTCTGGCTGTGTGACAAGCCCTAAGACATGGCAAAAGACCGTTGGAAATGCCACGCGTGACGTTGATCGCGTCATGTCTGAAATTGATAACCCTGCACCGCCCATCTTTCATGAGGCCAGTGCGACGGCAAGACCCATGACCGCCGAGGTTGTCTCGGAAGCCGATTTGACTTACGTCGATCGACGACTTGATGATGTGCTGCGGGAAGCTCTTCAGCATTCCCAGGTTCTGCGCGATATCGGGGGCGTAATTCTCAGGGCCCCGGACTCCATGCGAACGAATCTTGCAACCCGGATTCAGGAAGCGGACCCTCGCTACGGCATGGAAGCCGCGCTGAGCTCCTTTGACGCTCAACTTGCGGCTACGGCGGCCTTCAACGGCAACGATCGAATCTTCAACAACAGTTTCTTTGCCGGCGGAGCAACAGCCTACAAACAGGACCTTAACGACTATCAGGTCGAGCTGTCAAAGAGGACGGCGACGGGGTCTTTGTTGAGCGTCCGAGGTATTAATAACTACGACTCAAATAATGCACCGGCGAATACGTTCCCCAGTTCATGGAACTCCTGGGTCGAAGCCGAAATCCGGCAACCTCTGCTCCAGGGAGCCGGGCTGGAGTTCAACAGAATCGCAGGACCCGGAGCCACGCCTGGTGTCTACAATGGGATTCTGATTGCCAAGGCGAACGCGGATATCAATCAGCATGACTTCACAATTGCGCTTACGGACTTTGTGAGCAATGTGGAAAATGCCTATTGGGATCTGTACCTCTCCTATCGAGAACTCGACGCTCGCAAGAAGGCGATGGAACAGTCGCTTGTGATCTGGAACGAAGCCAAAGCAAGGAAGGAAAAAGGCGGCAGCACCCTGAGCGACGAAGCTCTGGCCCGACAACAGTACTACCAGCTGAAGGCGGAAGTCGATGAAGCCCTTTCGGGGCGAATTCTGCCGGGAACTCAGGTTCGCAATGGGGCCACTGGCGGTACGCTGCAGGCGGGCGGCGGAGTATTGGCTGCCGAACGAAGGCTCCGGTTGCTGTGCGGTCTGGCAGCCTCTGATGGGACGCTGATCAGGCCTGAAGAAGAACCAACAATGGCCAGCGTCCATTTTGACTGGGAGAGCAGTCTGCACGAAGCCATGACGCTTCGACCAGAGATTCAGAAACAAAACGTCGCCCTCAAGAAACGCGAACTTGAACTGCTGGCCGCTCGCAATTTCATTAATCCTCGACTTGATGCAGTCGGGCGATATCGGATGCGTGGATTCGGGGACAATCTGGTGGGGTCAGGCAATCAGGGTGGAAACGCACCAGCGTCTTCACTTGGCAACCTGGCAACCGGTCAGCATCAGGAATGGATGCTGGGAGTCGAATATACGGTTCCGATCGGTTATCGAAAAGCTCACGCCGCCGTCGATCACGCTGAACTTCTGCTGGTCCGCGAAAGAATGATCCTGAAAGAACAACAGCGAGAGATTGTCAGCAATCTCGGCGGAGCGACCGCAGATGTTGTGCGAGCCTATCAGTCGGTGCAGAATAATCTGAATCAATATCTGGCTTCACAGAGCTATTTCCAGGCGCTGGAGGTGCAGAAGAATGAGGGCATTGAAGTTGAATCTGACAAATTGCTGGACGCTCAACGTCGTGTCGTGAATTCCGAAATTCAGTTTTTCAGAGCCCGGGCGGAGTATGCCGTTTCGCTGAAGAACTATCATTATGAAAAAGGGTCGCTGCTGGCCTACAAAGAACTGCGGATGGCCGAAAGCATGCCTCTCGTGCCGGAAATCCCTGTGGGTGACAACGCTGACGAAGCTGGCCCGGTCGAACAGGCGTCAGCCGCAGAGCTGGACGACGCATCTTCCGAAGCTGAATTTGCATCCGTCGAGTCATCCGCGAATGACGAGGACGAGGAACAACCGCACGCCACAATGCCGCCGGAAGACGATTCGTCACCGGTTGAGATTGGGGGATTTTCCCGAATTCCGTCGCAGAATGAATGATCAGCAAGTTTTGTCGACCATAAAAAACAAAGCACGACCGCCTCGATCGGCCACTGTCACGCAGGGCTCGACACGAGACGTTCGTGCTGCAGGATTGTCTCAAAGCGTTATGCTTTAGCTGCGACCGGTACCTGGATCGTACTTGGCAGGAACCTGGCCCTTTTTGTCGCCCGTTTTTGGGTCGATTACGATGTAGGTCCACTCGGCCTTCGTATAGCCCATGGTGACCTGTTCTGACGGCAGTGGGCTGCCCGAAGAATTTCCATGGAACGAGTAGCTGCTGACGATGACGTCGGACAGCTTGTACGTCAGATAAGGTTCCTGCTTATTCTTGACGGTCGTGCAGAAGTGGATCTCCACTTCCTTGAAGAATGTGCCGTTGGCACAGGCTTCCTGAAGTTTGGTCGAAGACTTGTCCAGCTGACGAGACACGGCAATGTCGCCCAGAGTCGTTTCGCCTTTGGTTCTCTGCTGGTCTTTGGCCCCGGACGGAACTGACCGGAACATGGGGGAGCTCATGGAATCAAGCAGGATCCACTCCTTGTGATCGCTGTCAGATGCTTCACCCTTGATGTCGCCAAGTTTCATATATGCGGGCATGTCAATTCTCCTGTAATCAAAACCTCAGCAGATCAGGGAAGCTGCCAGCACAGGACTGACTCAATATTTCACTTCCCAGTTCAATGATCCGGTCATTTCCCCGGCTTGTACCACTATCATCCCGATTCCCGCAATTTGGTTGCGTGGTTTTTTGAGAAACTTTTTTCTCAGCATTCTTCATTTTCCGTGTTCAGCATTATTTGGCTGATCCTGACACCGATTATTGCGATCTCGGGCCTCCGCAATCAAATGGAGCCCTGGCTCGGGAAATTCAAGGCGCGTTCCTGTTCCTCGAGCACAACAATCCAGCCTCGCACATCCGCCCCGGCCTGAGTTCGCAGCGTTGTCCGTTCCGCACTGCGTTCCAGAAAGCCATGCTCTGCCGCCAGTTGTCGTACATAGTCGAGTGTATGGACGTAGCGTCGCGACGGAGTCAGCCGGTACCGATCCACCTGCGGTGCATCGTTCCGTAAGTCCTCTGCTGCTTCCACGGAAAATGCGAAGAGACCGCCCGGCCGGAGTATCGCCGACGCCAGTTGAAATGTCTCACTCAAGTCGCCGACGTACACAAACACGTCCGCAGCGAGGATCAGATTGAATTCGGAATTCCGGCCTCGCATGTACCCGGAAATATCATTCACCTGAAGCTCGTTGTAGATGTTGCGACTCGTGGCAACCCGGATCATTTCCCCAGAGAGATCGATTCCGACAATCCGCGTCGCGATTGACTGGAACAGGACCCCGCAGAGCCCGGTTCCGCAGCCCAGATCCAGAATGTCGAAACATCGCGCCGGAGCGACCTTCAGCACGGCACTCAGAATGTGCTCCGGCGTCTGATAATGGAGACTGCCGCAAAGGTGTTCGTCGAATTTTTCGGCATAAGCATCGAACAGTGAAGCCACATATTCGGCAGGTGCCGCCGTCGGGTTGCCACAACCTGTGGAGGCCGCAAAATGAAATCTCCATTCCGCCGATTCCGGCTTTCGACGAACGGCTTCCTGAAGACACCGCACGGCTTCGTCCTGCTGTCCGGCAAGTTCGAGGGTGAGCCCCAGCGCAAGATGGGTGTCCGCAACGTCAGGCTGTAACTCGCAGGCGAGACGACAGACTTCAACGGCGCGCTCCGGCCGTCGGCACTTGATGAGTGTCGTCCCAAGATTCACGAGTGCCGAAAACAGCTTCGGCGCATGATGAATGGCGGATTCAAAACTCTCGATTGCCAATTCCGCCTCGCCAAGATCGCGCAGGGCGACTCCGAGATTATTGTGAGCATCCGCCATCGTCGGCTGCAGTGCAATGGCTTTCCGAAAGCGTTCTGCGGCTTCCTGCTTTCGTCCCAATTGCGCCAGCAGCGTACCCAGATTGAACTGTACTTCGGCGAGGTTCGGCGACAACTGAAGGAGACGTTCAAAATGTCGCACGGCTCCCTCCGGATCACGCTCATCGTGCAGGAGGATCGCCATCTGAAAATGAGCTTCCGTGGATTTTGGAAACTTGGCAAGAATCTGCTGGTATCCGAGTTTCGCCTGAGTCAGCCGACCGGCCTTCAGGTGCGCTTCTGCGCGGACCAGCAGACGCGAAAGCGGATCAGATTTCATGGCTTAACGGCGATTCAGGTTGGAGAAGGAATTTGGCGGATTCAGCTTCAAAGAAAAACGGACTCCCATGCTCTCCCGGAAAGAAAACCGCAAAACGAGGGTTACCATGCACCATGGCACCCCAACAGGATCACTCAAATTCAGGAACGAGCGTCTCCCAGAGTTCCTGCATGTACAGGAAGTACGAATGCGTAAGCAAGTTGCCAGGATTTGTCGAAAAGGCCGTACGACTGATCGGGACTTCCGAGCCTTTCGCAGTCGTCCAACCCACGGCCAACTGTCTCGCTCCGTGGTCCCTTACGCCAGGCTGGGAAGGTCGCGAGCCCCTGAGGACGGGGTCATTTGCCGAGCTCCCCTTAACCTCTGGTGCCGGCGACCGATTCATAGCCAGCCATGTGATGGCATCGTTGGAGAATTCGTGCTTGCGGACAATGGAGTCTGCGTCTGACCAGAATGTGACTGGCGAGCCAAACGCATACACCCGCATCTCTGCGACGGCCGTTTTTCCCTTCAGAGCAATGAGAGCATTCAGCGCGTTGCTGGTAATAATGTTGCCCTGACTGTGGGCACATATTCTGGCATTGCGGAATCGTGGCAAACACAGGCAGTCAAACAGTGCGGCGCTGGCCGGGTCATCCTTCTGCAGAAATTCCCTCAGGTTCTGCTCAGCAACACCATTGGCCCCCGTGACTTTCTCAATGACGCGGTCAATTCCCACAGAGATCTCGCGACGCAGTGACGAGGTTGTCTTCAGGTTAACACAGTGTTGCAGGTCGGCAAGCATTGATTGGCTGCCTTTCGTGTTGCCAGCATTGTAGATGCCCCAGACGGAACCTCCTGTCACTGCAGAGGTCGCCAGAGCCTGCATCCGATGTTTCTCTGGATTGCCCTGCATTCCGTTAATAAAAATGACCGGATAGGCTCCCTGTCGAGCTCCGCGGATTCTCTTGGCTCGAGCGGCCGCATCAACGCCCTGAATCCCCTGGAATTCCGGCTGAAAGAACATCCAGTAAGCGGGCAGGTCATAGAGATTCAGTTCACCGCCGATTTTGGGATCTCGACCTCTGGTTGGCCGCGGTAATCCGGACTCATCCAGGAGATTCCGTGATGTCAGATCAACGGTAAGTATTGACATAACCGAATATCCCCAGGAAACAACAATCAGGGTTCTGCAACTCCGCCGGCACGCTGCCATGATTTCAGACGCGGATTATTGCACCTGTCGCATGAGAAATGGCTGATCACTTCGGCTACCACGCCCAGGAAAGATAGTTTCGTAGACACTGCGAATCGCCGCGAGGGGAATTGTTGCGTTGAATGGATAGACATAGAGCTGTTCGCCACCCGGTCCAAACGCAATAATCAGGTCATCCGTATGGTCATTCCACGACAAATGATCTCCGTGCTGGATCATTCTGGAAGGAAATTTCGCATTCAGGGCCTGTTGGGCCGCCAATGATCTTGCGCTGTAGGAAACTGCGACGCCGTTTACCAGTTTTTCAACCCGCGTTTCTCCTCCGGGATCCTCGGGATCCACAACATCGTACAGGTCGTAGTCTCCATGGAGTAAGTGGCCATCTTTTCGAATACAGCCTTTGTACGCGGGGTCTGTCATTTCGATCGTGTAGCCCATCGGAAGACCACTGGAAGCATCTCGCATGACGCCTTTCAGTGTCATAAACTCCTCCCAGGCGTCTTTTGCCTTTTCTGCCCTTCTTTCGGAAAAGGCATGCTTATCAACGATCGGAGATACGACAAGTCCTGCCTTGACGCCGCCCTGGTCGGCTGTCTTCGCCTTGCACTCCACGGGCTTCGGCCAGTAACCGGGCTTGCCAATGAATTGGAGTGACGCTTTGTTGGTGCCTCTGACAAGAATCCACACCTTCATCTGCCCGGCCACTTGAGCAAAGACAGACTTATCTTCGGAACGAATGCCTTCAGCGATCCTGGTCACAGTACACTCCTGTCAAGCTCTCTCTCGGTTGCTGATCCCAATTAACGCAACGCGTCGGGTTTTGATAATTTCCCTTCTTTTCGGCAAATTCATCACCCAGGATGTGGAATAGCGCAGCTTCAGGCGGCGTGGACAGTCAGGGCGTTAGCTGCGGCCGGTCCCTGGATCGTACTTGGCAGGGACCTGGCCCTTCTTGTCGCCGGTTTTGGGGTCGATCACAATGTAAGACCATTCGGCCTTCGAGTAACCCATGGTGATTTCTTCACTGGGCAGCGGGCTGCCGGAAGAATTGCCCTGAAACGAGTAGCTGCTCACAATGACATCCGCCAGTTTGTAGGTCAGGTACGGCTCCTGTTTGTTCTTGACGGTTGTGCAGAAGTGGATTTCCACTTCTTTGAAGAACGTCCCGTTCGCACAGGCCTCCTGCAACTTTGTCGAAGACTTGTCAAGCTGACGGACGCAGACAATGTCTCCCAAAGTTGTTTCCCCCTTGGTCCGCTGCTGGTCTTTGGCTCCCGATGGAACCGATCGGTACATTGGAGAACTCATGGATTCAATCAGGATCCACTCCTTGTGATCTGAGTCGGTGGCTTCGCCCTTGATATCGCCCAGTTTCATGAATGCCGGCATGTTGATGTCTCCTCAAGTCATCCGTTACAAAATAATTTACTGCTACGTGCTTCTCTCAGCCCTGCTTCGGACCGGTCCTGAACCATTCTCCGCCCTGACCCCGGTCAGGTTGCGTGTTTTCAGGAAACAGATTCGGAATTTGACCCAAAGTTTGCTGGTGGAGATTGTTGAAGTCCCGTAGTAGACGACGACACATTGCTGAGCTATATTCGCGGGGGGATCAATTGCCGGGCCGGTTCTTCGCACTGCACTTGTCGGTTCCTCGGCTACGTTGTATCTCCCATTCGATCACCGGAGTCTCGAAATGATTGTTGGACCGGCCGCCGTCAAGCATTGTGGGATGATTGATTCACATGCTGCTGTCTTCAAACAGGTTGCCTACGACCGGAATGTGGTCCTGGCATCTCGGGCTCTGAATCCCCTCTGCGAGAGTCTGCTGAAAGAAGGGCACGCCTCCAAAGGATTTTATATCAAGGCGAAGAGCTGCAATTGGGGTCCGATGGCCGGAATGGTTCTGGAGAATCCTGCGTTCTCCAAAGAAGATTACGCCATTCAGAAGAAATACGTGGACAAAGCGCTCAAGGCGGGCGTCCAGCCGAGACACGTTTGTATTTCCAGTGGTCGTCTCGCGGAGCTGAAAAACCTTGGTTTGATTGACGTGAAGCCTCATCAGCCCACAGATAACGTGATCGATATGAGTGCCTCCTCAAAGAATACAAAAGCTGAGTTCCGCGCCAAGCGAGTTGGTGCCGAGGAACCCATCTGGCAGTTGTTTGAAGTGGCAGCAGGCAAAGAAGTCCCGGTGATGGGCTTAACAAACAAGCCGGTTGCATCAGCGGGGCCTCAACCCGCAGGTCCCCGTGGCGTAGTGGCTGGGGACTACGATCTGTTCGCCGTCTGGGGTCGCCATGACAATACGCGTGAACTGGGGAGTGCGCCAAAAGCCCTGAAGGGCAGCGTCGCTGCGCCGTACATCAAAGCGGTGCAGGATGCGAATAGTGCTGGGGGGAAGTTCGACCCATCAAAAGAAAATCCGGACATGGGAAACGTCAGCTTTTATACCATTGTGATTATTAAAGCGTTGAATGACGGGATCGTGAATTCTGGCGGCTACAAAGGCGGGGCGATGATTCATCACAATGATGAATCCGGAAATCCGTTTACCGAAGGTGCTGACTTTCCGTTGATCTTTTTTATTCCCGGACAGGATCCAAAAGCTGTCGAAAACGCTCACGAACTCGCAGCGATCTACGAGGAGTGCGAGAAATTGCAGTTCTGCGTCGAACGAGCTCCCGCGTTCACAATCACTTAGCATCGCTCGATTACTCAGCATCGCTCGATAAGTCAGCGACCCTGACCCGAAACGACACAGGCTGCCCGGTCCTTCCGGTGCGGTGTCCTTGCGTTGCGTTGCGGTCACGAGACAAGTTCTGGATTTAAGCGTCAGAACAACTCGTGAATCTCCCGGTATCCGAAATCGACAAGCGGGAATGGACGACCGGCTGGGCCAGGAAGATGAGAATCGAGCTTGAATCCCATGCTATGAAAGATCGTCGCCAACACATCGCCCGGCTGAACCGGGCGATCCGCGGGAACACCACCGATCGGGTCACTGGCCCCAACCGTTTGGCCGCCTTTGACGCCACCCCCCGCGAATCCGACGGTAAAACATTGTGGCCAGTGGTCGCGGCCACCAGCGGGATTCACTTTAGGAGTGCGGCCAAATTCAGCCAGATTACAGACCATGGTATTGGCCAGCATACCGCGCTGATGCAAATCTTCAATCAGCGCCGAATAGCCCTGATCGTACATCGGAGCCACGATGTCTCGCATCCCTTCAATGGATGTGAACGGCTTCGAGCCGTGGATATCCCATGTGATCTCATCGAACACCGTCAGGAAAGAATTGATCGTGACAAAACGCACACCGGCTTCCACAAGTCGGCGAGACAACAGGCAACATTGCCCGAAGCGGTTCATTCCGTAACGATCTCGCACCGACTGCGGCTCCTTTGACAAGTCGAACGCATCGCGGGCCTGTGGACTGGTCATCAGGCGATAAGCGGCCTCAAAATTCTTTCCCATCATGGTCGCGTTTTCGGTGGACTCAAAATCCTTCACGGTGGAATCCACGAGATCGCGCAGCTTTCGACGGCGAGCGATCCGCACTTCTCCAAGATTTTCAGGAGGCAACAGATCGGGGACTTTGAAGTCGGGTTTGGAAGGATCCGCCATCAGTGCAAACGGATCGTGGGCCTTTCCGAGGAATCCGCCGGCCTGACCGTTCGGCAGATTCCCGCCACCGCGTCCCATGGTTTCGGGAAGCACCACAAACGGCGGCAAGTCTGTGCGGCGACCTTTCAAATAGCTGACAACGGAACCGGCATGCGGCGAATTCACACCGCCGGAAAACTGGCGGCCGGTCTGCATCATCTGCCAGCCCGCGTCATGGACGGCTGCTCCCGTATGATGGCAACTGCGGACCAGGGCAATATGTTCAGAAATGGCCGCATGCTTCGGCAGAATCTCCGACAATTGAAAATTGCCGCAACTGGTTGCAATCGCCTTAAAAGGACCCCGAACTTCCAGCGGGGCATCGGGCTTCATGTCGAACGTGTCCAACTGGCTGGGCGCGCCGAGATTGAAGATCATGATGCACGAGCGTTCGTCATGACCGTCTGCCACATGACCCTGTTCTTTGGCTTCGATGTACTGGGCCAGCGAGAGTCCCGCAACGCCGAGCGATCCGACCTGCAGAAAATCACGTCGAGTGGCTCCATCGCAGGTATGAGCACTTCCGCGGCCAACGAAGTTCAGCATAATGAGCTCGCAGTTTCCGTGTGTTCGAGGTTCTGTGAAACGCAGTCGAACCATTCACCAGGATATCAGGATTGGTTTAAACGACAGTCTCAGGATACGGAATCCTTGCGGATTCGACGTCCATGGTAGTCACCCCTTGCATCAACCACAACGCCGGAGCTTTGGTTCCAATGCGACTGCGTGGAATCCTGTTGCCGGATGAGTTAGTCTGCGGCTTGATGTCCGACAGATTCTGACCTCGGACTGACGTCGATTTTCAGGTTCTCAGAAGGAATTCCCCCCCATGCTTCGTTCAGCACTCCTGGCCCTGGCCGCCTGCTTTGTGGTTTCTCACGCTGTCGCCGATGACAAGGCCTCAGAATGGAAAAACCTTTGGGATGGGACCACTTTTGATGGCTGGAAGGCCAGTGAGAATAAAGATTCCTGGAAGATTGAGGATGGGAAGCTGGTTTGTTTTGGTGAACGAAGCCACTTGTTTTACACCGGTGACGAGAAGCCGTTCAAGAATTTTGAGTTCGAGTGCGAAGTGATGACCACGCCGGGAAGCAACGCCGGTATTTATTTCCACAGCAAGTATCAGGAAATGGGTTGGCCAAAATTCGGCATGGAATGCCAGGTGAATGTTTCGCATTCCGATCCCAAGAAATCCGGCAGCCTGTACGGAATCGTCGATATTGCGGATCCGGGCCTGAAGGATAACGAATGGTATAAGACGTCGATCAAGGTCGAAAACAAGCATGTCACAATCATGGTGAATGACAAGACGACGGTCGATTACACCGAGCCCGAGAGCCAGGCAGCGTTCTCCGAAGACTTTGAACGGCGTCTGGGTGAGGGAACTTTTGCTCTGCAGGCTCATGACCCGAAGAGCAAAGTCTATTTTCGTAACCTGAAAGTGCGTCGGCTGCCATAACTTCGTCAGGGGCCGCATCTTCTCGGGGGCCATCACAAGGAGTGTTATTCAGTGCCCGTACAAATGGAACTCAGTCGTGTCATCGTTTCTGAGTTGAATGATCAGCAGGCCATTTATCTGCGTGAAGTTGGCGGAACTCGGACTTTTCCGATTCTGATTGGCCAGTTCGAAGTGCAGATCATTAATCGGCGGTTATTGGAGGAAGCTCCGTTTCGACCGATGACGCACCAGTTGTTGAAGAACGTGATTGAAACGCTGGGTGGCAAGGCGGAAGAGATCGTTATCACAGAGATGAAAGAACACACGTATTATGCTTCACTGAAGGTCCGTGTCGGTGATGTGGTCCATGACATCGATTGCCGTCCCAGCGACGCGATTGCGATCGCCGTTCACCACAAACCGACACTCCCGATCTTTGTGTCCGAGGCAGTGCTGAGTGAAGTTGCAGCCGCGGACTAACCGGACAACGCCAAGTTGTATCAGCCGTCGTGCGCCAGCGGTCTGTTGATTTTATCAGCCGGAATGCGCTAGCGTCCGGTTCAGGGCTCAGGAACACAGGGGAAACAACCGAGGCTAGCGCCTTTTGGCTAATGAATGTGACTAAATCAACAGACCGCTAGCACCCGGTTTTCGACGGCAATCGGAAATCTGCCGCTCGCCTGACTACGGTTCGAAAACACTGGCTCAATCTCATGTCGTCCGCTGAACAATATCTCAAACCCGCTGTGATCCAGAGCATCGCTCGTCTGGATCTGCGTGCGAAATTTATTGTCGAAGGGTTGTTGTCCGGACTGCACAAAAGTCCGTTCCAGGGTTTCAGTGTCGAGTTCAGTGAACACAGACGCTACGAACCAGGAGACGATCCCAAGGACATCGACTGGCAGGTCTTCGCGCGGACCGATCGAATCTACATCAAGCGATATCAGGCTGAAACGAATATTACCGGCTATCTGCTGATGGATCTGTCACGCAGTATGGGCTATACGTATCGTCAGGATCTGAACAAGTTTGACTATGCCATCTGCCTGGCCGCTGCCATCAGTTATTTGATGGTGCATCAGCAGGATCCTGTCGGACTAATGACTTTTGACGACGAGATCAAAGCCAGCCTGCCCGCTCGCAGTCGTCGGTCCCATCTGGGCGATATTCTGTCAGTGTTGCAACGGTGTAAGCCGACCGGGACAACCAACATCGCGGGAAACCTGCGTCGCGTCGGTTCGATGATTCGTCATCGCAGCCTGATGATGCTGATGTCTGATCTGCTGGCTGATCCGGATGAGATCATCGACGCCATCAGGATGCTGCGGTTCCGGGGTCACGATGTGATCGTGTTCCATATTCTGGATGAGGCGGAGGTGACGTTTCCGTTTTCCGGCAGCGTGGATTTATTGGAACCAGAAACAAACGACCACGAGATCGTCGATGCTGCCGGAATTCGGTCCGATTACCTTCAGGCACTCAGCGATCTTCGAGAACGCTATCGCACGACCTGCCTTCATGTTGGAGCCGACTATGTGCCTCTCGATACCAGCATGCCTTTCGATAAAGCATTGGTCGAATACCTGTCGCAGCGGAAGGCGAGATTTTAGGTTGTGGTCCCGTGCAGGCTGTGGTCCCCTGCAGGCTGTGGGTGATCGACGGAGAATCAACCATTCCGGCCAATGGCGAGCCCCATCAAGGCCGAAGGAAGGCTCAACCAGAGGATTCGGCCAGCCGTGGGGTCCAGATAGGGGATTGGAGCCGTACTGTTGACCGCAGGAAAGACGATCCCGGCAATGATGGGAAACAAGCAACCGCCTACTAAGCCTGCCAGTCCGACGACAACGACGGCGTCCACGCGAGAGCGGTCCGGACGACTCGTTCCCAGCCAGATGCCACATCCGATTCCGGCCGACACGATCAGCCAGGTCAGGCTATGCATCAATAGCACAATCTGATCTGAAGGGCTTGTGGCACCCACGGCCATGTTCTGGCGGGCGATGGTGTGAGCTCCGATTGCGGCTGCACCGGCAAGTCCACCAAACAAACAACCGGCCACGATGGTCACGATTGCGACTCGAAGACCTGACCGACTTCGGCCGCGAAGCATTCCGATCCCGCAGCCGAACACCATCCCCAGAATGGCGCCTGTGGTGGCCATCCAAAGTCCAGCGTTCTGGATATTCATCTGCAGAGTGGCAGCAGCCAGCTCGGCCTGAACTGCAGGCGGAGGCGCCTGGCCGAACGAAAGTCCGGCGAGTTTTGGTGGCAAGACAAACACATCGCCAATCAGTCCCATCGCTTTCCACGAAAGCCCCGCCGCCACAAGCCCTGCGGTCATCATGGACAGACAGCGAAGGGCTGCCCCACCGGTTTGCACCGTAGCCGCACGGGAAGTATCGGTTTCTGAAACGCTATTTTCGCTTGCCATGAATTTCGTCCGAATAACTAATGCTCTGTCAACTTCTTTCGACGGACTGGAAGTCCGTCGTACCCCAAAAGAATAAGCGTAGACAATGCACTACGTTGAACAACTCGTAAAGGCGATTCAGACCGCGTGACAGCGGCCACGGAATACAAAGCAAAAGCCCGGCTCTCCATCAAAGAGTCGGGCTTTGCGTATGAGCTCGAAACCACGCCAACTTGGAAACTCCGCAAGATCGCAATACTAGAGCTTGCTGAGATCCAGATCGAACGTATTCGGGCCTTCTTTAATCTCAAACTCCAGTTTACTGGTCTTCACGTCGCGGAATTTTTCCGGAATGTCGGGTGCAGCATTTGTGTCTGCTGGAGCAGCCACCGTGGCTCCGCCGGTCTGCATCATTTTCTGATAATCTGCTGAGGACTGATTGACCTCAACCACTGGAGGCACTGGAGGAACGATTGTGACGACGTACCGCCCCGCAGGAACTCCCAGCTTGGGATCAGCCGCGGACAGGGAGTACTTTCCCAAAGAGTCCAGAGAGCCAGAAAGAGTCAGACCCTTCTCCGCATTGAAGAAGACGATCAAGCTATTCAATGTGACCGGTTTTCCATTGTTGGTCACCGAGCCACTCACTTGCGACTGAGGACCAACGGGACCGCTTGGACCTCCACACCCTACGATATTGATCAGCGAAACAAAGCAAAGAAAAACGACAAGCGAACGCATAATGCAATTACCCTGGAAGACTAGTTGACACCCATGCCATTTTCACCAAAGAAAGCAGATGACGCCGACACTGCGTCGGCGTCATCCATCGATCTGCAAGGTTTAGAACTCACCAAGGACTTGACCATCGTTTCGTGTGGCCAGGCGACGCAATGTCAGCATATCGACGTTTTCACTCAGGAATCGTGCAGACCCGTCACCCATTAGAATTTGAACACCACCGGTGTGGGCAGAGCTCAATGGGTTGTTGCTGCCGTAATTATTACCAACTCCCGGCCAGTTCACGTTGTTGTCAATGGCGGGGGCATTCGGCGAATAACGAACTGTCGTGAGATTGAACGGTCGCTCAAACATCGCGTTTGCACCCGCTGCTTCGACAGTGGTCACATTTGGAGAACCCATCATAATACCATGCGCACCATTGACCCACGTAGTTTTCGTTCCTCCGGCCGCAGGGTCAGCATTCCAAATGAAATTGGAGGCTTCCCCGACCACCATGACGTTGCTCGTACCGTCCGTCATATCTTTAAAGCCAACGGAGCGACCGATAACGAGCGTACCCGTTCCGGCGATTTTTCCAGTCGCTTGCTGACCACCGCAGCATCCGCAGCAGTTCGCAAGACCGTTGGTCGCATTGGTAAAACCATTCCCATTTGTGGCCCCGGAAATACCATGATATTGGGTAATCGTTGTTGGGCCTCCTCCCGTGTCCTGTTTAGCAAGCATGGGACTTGATGGACAGATAGCCCAAGGAATCGACGCGGCACGCATAACGTCTCCATTCGCCTGACCAATTGGGTCACCACAGCAACTCCAGCCAGGATGCATACCACTGAAATTGATCCTGCTGTAAACATTCCCTTGGTCAATGTTCGGTAGGATTCGCATGTACCACGAGAATCCCCAACCCGTCTGAGTGGGAGGGTTTCCTCCAAAGCGCGTACCTACACCACCGATTGGCAGTGTGTCGTAGACATCGTGGTAATTGTGCAGGCCCAGACCAATCTGCTTCAGATTGTTCTTGCACTGTGTTCGGCGGGCAGCTTCGCGGGCCTGCTGAACAGCAGGAAGCAGCAAAGCGATCAAAATGGCGATGATCGCAATCACCACCAACAATTCAATAAGTGTGAATCCTCGACGACGCATAAAAACGCTCCTTTGAACAAGTTCGGAAAAGAAGAGATCAAAAACAGGAATCGCAATAATCTTGCGGATCTTCTCCAATTTGGCCCAACGCTACACACTTGTCAAGATTCGTGAAGCGAATTGCAAGAAAGTTAAGCACCTTCGCTACTAAAGTTCCTGCGCGCGGACTCTCTACAAATCAGGGCTGTCAGTTTCAGGTATCGGCTGAGCAGGTGCCGCAATTCTTACGATTTCTTTGAATCGATCCCGCTGATGTGAAAGACGCGATTTGCTCAGGCTCCACAAGGCCGTTCTTCAGAAAGCACAGACTTCCGAAACCACAGACTACGGGCTCTGAATCCGTTTTGCGTTTAGTCAATTTGCTTTTGGTCAATTTGCAATGGCGTCAATTTGCAATGCTATCAAGCAGTACGGCCTCAGTACGCCCTTCAATCAGGCCCCACTCATGATCGGCTGCCATCGATGTCCATTTCTGAGTGAATCCGCCGGGCCATTGGACTTCCACTTCTTCAACATTTTTTCCCGCTGGAACCGCGAAGCGCATTTGGTGCTCATTCGTGACCAAGTAACCGTCGCCAGCAAGGGACAAACGAAACCAGTCCCGGCCGGCAATCCGTGCTCGAACTCTGGCTCCTGCCGAAGAGCGGACTCCCGTGCGTCCCACCAGCCTGATCACCAGTGTTTTTGATTCCCATGGAGTTCGATTGGTGACAAGAGCGAACGGGGCATGCAAATGCGAAACGGCAAAGTCCAAATGACCGTCCTTGTTCCAGTCGAGCGTTGCGACGGATCGGCCCAGATAAGACTTTTGGAAATAGGTTCCTGCAGACGTCGCAGGGATTTCAACAAATCTTTCCCCGTTGAGATTTCGGAAAAGTTGGGGCTTCATTTTGTCGGCGTCCGGCGAGGCAGCACTCTGATCAACATGCCCATTCGAAGCCAACAAGTCTTCCCAACCATCGCCATCGACATCCGCGAATTGCGTTCCAAATCCCAACATCGTGTAGCCGGAATCCCGGAGATCGAACTGCCGCGTGAAATCGTAGAATGAGCCATCTTCGCCCTGTGTGTAGAACGTATTGGATTCGTTGGAAAAATTGGTAATAAACAGATCAAGGCGGCCGTCGTTGTTGGCGTCGCCTGCAGCGACTCCCATCGAGGCCTGGGCGTTTCCGTCGGCATCAAACGCGAGCCCCTTCAAAACGCCTTCCTCCTGAAAATGGGGTATTCCCTGATCGTCCGTTTCGATGTTGCGAAAGAAGAAGTTGGCACTGGTGTCATTGGCCACAAACAGGCTGATGCGTCCTGAGTCCGTGAAGTCCCAACCGATCATTCCCAGTGCACGCCCGGAGTTCTCGCGAATTCCCGAGACTTCCGTGATATCGCGGAACGAGCCGTCACCCCCATTCAGGTAGAGACGGTCAGATTCTGCTGTCAGTACGTCGGGAGTGCAGGCCATTGGCTGACCGGGGGAGCGATAACATTCCTTTTGAGCCGTTTCGTCAAGTTTCGTGTAGTTGCCGACGTAGATATCCGGCAATCCATCGCCACTGAAGTCGGCGATCACGCTGCCGATGCTCCACTCGTGACCAGCTACGCCGGCGGACTCGGTCACCTCTTCAAAACTGCCGTCGCCGTTGTTATGAAAAAGACGATTCGCACCCAGGTTGCAGACATAGAGATCCGTGAAACCGTCCTGGTCAAAGTCCTCGGCACAGACGCCATGGGAAAATCCTGGTTCGATCATGTTCGCCAGCGCCGCCACATTCACAAAACCCAACCCACGTCGATTGCGAAACAGCCCATCAATCCATTGGGGTTGGGGCTGTGTGTTTCTCCAGTCATTGGCCTGAGCCACATGCAAATCCGTCCAGCCATCGTTGTCAAAATCGACAGCGGCAACACCTCCCCCGACGACGTTGAAGATGTGTTCGAGTCGTTTTTTTTCCTGAGTGCCCTCAAAGTACTGAACCTGAATCCCCTGTTGTTCGGCTTCGTCGTTCAATTGCAGGACGCGATCGTCATTCTGAGGTGAAGTCTGCTGGCTCAAGTGAGTCGAGGACTCCGGAGCCATGGCACGCCAGTTGGGTTCAGCAAAGCGATCCAGATCCAGCGCATCCAGCATCGCAATGAACCCGGCGTTTTGCTCGGGAGACTGCAAGGCGAACGAGGCCCATTTTCTGGCCGTCGGGCGATTTGGGTCCGTGGGAAATTCCAGCTGCGAAAGCAACTGAAGCCAACCGGCCGCTTCCCAATATCGATGAAGCACGGACAGCCGGTCGGCCGCTTTCAGAATCAGATCTTCGTCAATGCGGTCTCTGAGCAGATTGAGGATTGTCTCCAGCTCTGAGAGTGTTTCTGCTCGCTTCTTGAAAACAAGTGCCGCTTCGTTCAGTCCAAGCAGTTCCAGACAACCGGCGATCTGAACGTTGGCGGGGAGGTGATTGGGCGACAACCGTAATGCCTGAAGAAAGCAATAGATTGCTCCCTCCGTGAACCCCGCTCGGCGAGCCTGAATTCCCTGAACGAACCAGACTTCCGGATGCTGTCGAGCGGCTTCAGGCAGTGAACCTCGCCAATCCATGAATTCCTGAATCCGGCCTCGTTCCACAATGATTCTTCCGAGACGACCCTGAGCTTCTCCCAGATGCGGGCTTTCTGTCGCGATCTTGCGGAGCAACTGTTCCGCTTCGTCGTTGCGATTATCAAACAGCAACCGGCGGGCGTTTCCCAACAGGGAAACGGCCTGCGGCTGCGTGGCACGGGACGCGGCAAAGTCGACATCGTCATCGGCACGAAAGAATCGTTCGGTTGTTGCCACACCCATCAATTCGTCTCCACGACATTTCCCTCGGCGAATTTGCATCATAAACGGAGCAGCCGATTCCCATGTCCGTCCCTGAACCTGCAACAAGTGACCAAGCCGATGATTGGCATCGCTGTGCGTAGGGTCGATCTTCAGAACGTTCCGCAGATGTTGCTCTTCTTCAAGCATCCTGCCGAGAACTCGGTCACGTTGAGCCAGTCCCAGATCGGCTTTGACTTCCCACTGACCGTTATCACGAGGCAGTTTCTGATAGAACTCGATCGAACGGTGATGCTGAAACGCTTTGGCCGCGAACTCTGCGGCAAGAAGGATTCCGGCAGGATCTTTGGGATACGCAGCGACATGCTTTTCAATCAACGACGAAGCTTCACGTTCCTGCTGCTCAAACGCCGTGACCGCATTTTGGAACGACCGTTGCTGCGCAGAGGGATTCAGCACTCCGTTGACAATCACCATGACCCCTGACGAAAGCAGCAGTAACATCAGGACGCAAGGGAGGGTCTCGCCGACTTGGCCCCCTTGAACGCCGCGCTCTCGCGTGTTCATGATCGGGACCCGGAATCCGATAATGATCCCGTCGCCCGAAGTCTTCCCTGTCGAACTTCGGCCAGCAAGCCCCAGACGACCAGCAGGCAACCCATGCACAGCATCACCACGCTGGCAGGAATAAGCACTCGCGAGGCGGTATCCTGATTGGGAAACTGGATCAGCAAAGCATGTGCAAACGCCTGCTCCGCGCCGACCAGCAGGATTGCACCACTCAGAATTTTCATCAGACAACTTTCAGGACGAAACCTCTAACTCGAAGACTCACGAACACGCAAGCCGGCGTTATCCCCAATATTCGTCCTGCAGTATCTGCAGACGAGTGAGAGGCTCCCGAATCAACCCCTCGGGACTCATCAGTGAAGTGCAGGCTTGAGACGGCGTTTGCTCGTCCCAGTTCGTGTAGTAGAGACCGACCACGCGTTCTTTCGCAAGACACATCATGATCGATTTTTCCAGCCAGCTGGCCTGAATGGCTTCCAGATTGGAATTCCGGCCATCTGCCGCAGACGGCAATGTCAGCATGACATTGATCGGCAGTTGAAGCAGTGACCACTGATCGAGCAGTTGCGACAGGCTTAAAGTATCTCGCCAGAGTGTGGGCGAAGGCAGATTGCAAACGCGAAAATCGAGGTTAATCTCTCCAAGACGCACTCCGCATCTCCGTAGCGTGTCGATAAACTGCATAGGAGACAGTCGGTTCTTTGTCTGACTTAAGTATTCTCCCCAGGGCTGAACGACACGCAAACTGATTTGGGTGTGTTCGTCAACCTGTCGAGCCGCCTCAATGGTGCGAACCACCAGGTTCAGACGCTGTTCTTCGTCCAGATCGGCGACACCCCCTCGATTGGCCCCCGCGACAACTTCCCAGTGACGAATACGACCTACGTACCGCCCAACCACGGTTTCCACAAAATCAGCGGTGAAGCTTTGCAGATTGACAACATCGCCAGTCCAGCTTTTCAGCCAGCCTGGCAATTTGTCCTGCGACAAATCGACCAGCGGACCGCCCAGAATGAAAAGCCGCTTCTCCTGAGCCCACGCGACCAGTTCGTCCATGCGATCCCAGCGATAGTCGCCATCATCATGTTCGAGAGAATTCCAACGCGTATCAATCTGTACGGCATTGAACGCCTCACAAAAGGCATCCTGATTCGCTGGCACCCGGTCCAGATGGCAACCCAGGAACACAGGCAAATGAGCCGAGCGATTGCGACGATAGCCAATTCGCTGGTCCACATAATGCTGACACAGCAGATCTGTCGCTCGTGACGAAAGATCCGTCGAGAGCAATGCGGCAGCGGCCGAGACCTCGGGAGCTTCAGCCCGCAGAACAGCCGCACGAAAGGAGCGGTGAGAATCCTGAATCAAATGATCGAGAGCTTGCGAAGACTGCAGCCCGGCACCGCTCCACGAGTAAAACTGATTTCGCAGCCTCGACAACTGCCCACGAGACAGTTCCACTTCAAGATTGTACGGGGCCTGCTGTTCACGAAGGCTTGTTGTGTGAATGACCTGAGAACTTCCATCGAACCGCGGCCAGAGCAATCGCATCTGGCCACTCTCGGATGGCGTTTTTTCGACAAGCAGGCTCTGATCAGTCAACGTCGCCCGCGCTGGGACAACCCGACCGTCGTACATCAGGAAATCGACAAGCGAAAGGGCCGACGCGGAGGAAAGGAGATCCGGGCGTTCCACATGAAACTTGAGTACCCCCATGAAACTCCCCGAAGCCATAGACTCTCAGAAACGCCCGCCCCTGTGCAACAGTCTAGGCAAGTAACGGTTCATTGTTCAAATGCTGGACGACCTGTAGACTGCAGTCCGGCAACAATCTTTCTACTTCCGATCCTGAAATGGTCGTCCATGACGTCTGTCGTCCTGCAAAGTTCAATTCCCGGGATTCCGGTCCGCCGAGGCAAAGTTCGTGACGTCTTCGACTTTGGCGATCGCCTGCTGTTCGTGGCCTCCGACCGAATTAGTGCGTTCGACCATATTCTTCCGAATGGTATCCCTCGTAAGGGTGAGGTCCTCACAAGATTAAGTCTGTTTTGGTTTGGACGCCTTGGAGTTCAGCACCATTTCCTGACGAGCGATCTGACGACGCTCGCGTTGCCGGCGGAGACAGATCTGAACAGTCTGGCGGCCCGGAGTATGGTCGTCACAAAGACGGAGGTTGTGCCGGTCGAATGCGTCGTCCGAGGCTATCTGGCAGGATCTGGCTGGAAGGAATATCAGAAGTCCGGCACAGTCTGCGGAATTCCATTGCCGAAAGGGCTCAAGGAGAGCAGTCAGCTTCCCGAGCCTATTTTTACGCCGGCTACGAAAGCGGAAACCGGGCACGACGAAAACATCAGTTTTGAGCAAATGTGCTCAATTGTTGGCACGGACCTTTCTCGTCGCCTGCGGGAACTGAGCCTGCAGGTTTATCACGAAGGCTGCAGCCACGCGGGAACCAAAGGCATCCTCATTGCCGACACAAAGTTTGAATTTGGACTGCAGGGCGACGACATTCTTCTGATCGACGAAGTGATGACCCCGGACAGTTCTCGCTTCTGGCCAGCCGATGATTACTCCCCCGGCCGCGGCCAGGCTTCGTTCGACAAGCAATTTGTGCGGGACTGGCTGGAACAATCCGGGTGGGACAAGAACAGTTCACCACCGAACCTGCCGGACGCCGTGATTCAGAAAACTTCGCAACGCTATATCGAGGCCTTCGAACGACTGACGGGCGAGACGTTCTGAAGCCGACTTCCTGTTAAACTTCCAAAGATATATTTTCTGTCGGCTGTGGTTGCTGCAAGCGGCCGCTGCGAAGTCGCCAGGCCCGCGATCTAACCACAAAAGAAAAGTTATGACATCGTCTTATCACACGTTGCGATGGCAGGGAGATGCCCGAGGCACATTGTGCCTGATTGATCAGACCTTGCTTCCGGAAAAAATCACTGAGATCACTTGTCGCTCGGCAGAACAAGTCTGGGAAGCTATCAAATCGCTGAGAGTCCGCGGCGCGCCGGCGATTGGCGTGGCGGCGGCCTATGGCGTTGTTCTGGGCAGTCAGACTCATCGCAGCGAACTGTTGCCACGATTCCTGATTCGTGTGAACGGAGTCGCCGATTATCTCGCGACCAGTCGACCTACGGCCGTCAATCTCTTCTGGGCTCTCGATCGCATCCGGCGGGTTGCCAAAGAACAATCCTCCACAGCAGGAATGACGTCGGCCCTGCTTCACGATTTGCTCCTCAGGGAGGCCACTGAAATTGATGTGGAAGACAAGGCCATGTGCACGGCGATTGGTCGCCACGGCAGCCAGTTGCTGACGTCCGGCATGTCCGTGCTGACTCACTGCAACGCGGGTGGTTTGGCGACGGCGGGCGACGGAACGGCGCTCTCACTGATGTTTGCAGCGACTGCCGACGGAAAGAAAATCCATGTGTTCGCAGATGAGACTCGGCCATTGTTACAGGGCGCTCGACTGACCGCCTGGGAACTTCAGCGACGTAATATTCCTGTCACACTGATTTGCGACAACATGGCTGCGCAGGTGATGAAAGAAGGTCGAGTCCAGATGGTCATCACAGGAGCCGATCGAATTGCGGCCAATGGCGATTCTGCTAACAAGATTGGCACTTATGGAGTGGCCGTGCTGGCGAAATATCATGGAATTCCTTTTTGCATCGCCGCACCGTCCAGCACATTTGATCTGAGCATTGCCGATGGCAGCCGGATTCCCATCGAACAGCGAAATCCCGAGGAGATTACTCACGGCTTTGGCCGTCAGACAGCACCGGCCGGAATCGACGTCTATAACCCTGCGTTCGATGTGACGCCGGCAAGTCTGATCAATGCCATTATCACGGAACGAGGAATCATTCATGCGCCGACGACTGAGGCCATTCAGGAACATCTGAAAGCCGCGAAGGATTTAATCGCGTCGTCCACGTGAATGAGTGTCGAACATCGCATCGAAACTGTTTCCATCAAGCCTTCGCGGCGTCAAGGATTTTCAATGTCTGCTACTCCCCGATATCGCTGCATTCCGCTGTTTGGTCCCCCTGGCGTCGGAAAAGGAACGCAGGGCGGCATTTTGGCGCACATCCCGGGATTCTTTCACCTGTCCGTCGGCGATGTGTTTCGGTCGATCGATATTGGCTCACCCAATGGCAGGGAAGTTTACAAACACATCTCCCGAGGCGAACTCGTTCCCGACGACTTGACGATTCGGATCTGGCGCAAGGCCGTTGAAGCCTATGTCTCACTGTCCTGGTTCAAGCCGCGTGAAGACTTGCTCATTCTGGACGGCATGCCTCGCAACGTGCGTCAGGTGCAAATGATTCAGGAGCATCTGGAAATCCACCGCGTGATCTATCTGAAGTGCTCGGACGAAGAGGATATGATTCACCGAATTCGCCGTCGGGCGATTCGGGAAAACCGGACAGACGACGCCAACGAAGACATCATTCGTCGACGCTTTAATATCTATCGTGAAGTCACAGCTCCTGTCCTGGAGCAATACGATCCGGCCATTATTCACGAAGTTGATGCGAATGGTTCGCCAGCCGAAGTGTTGCGGTCCATTTTGGACTGCCTGATCCCTGTGCAGAATGAATTATTCGACGCGAACATCCCCGAAGAGGAAGGCGAGTAGGCGGCAGATCACAGTTACTTTCGCTTGCGGCCTTTTTTCTGACCTCCCTCCAGCGCTGATTTTCTGCGAAGCATGTGATGGTAATGTTGTGCAAAGCGGTGAGCCTCATCGCGAACGTATTGCAGAAGTCTCAAGCCGAAGGAATGTCGACTCAACTGGATCGATTCTGATTGTCCGGGAACGAAGATTTCTTCTTCCTTCTTGGCCAGTGAGATCGTAGTGGGCGGCGTGATGTTCAGCATCCGGAAAGTTTCCATCACAGCGTTCAACTGTCCTTTGCCTCCGTCAATCAGCAATAAATCGGGGAACGATTCACCTTCCTGCGACAATCGACGAAATCGTCGAGTCACGACTTCACGCATTGAGGCAAAGTCGTCAACGCCTTCGACGGACTCAATCCTGAATCGTTTGTATCCAGGCTTGAATGGAAGTCCATCGATAAACTGCACCAGGCTGGCGACTGTCTCGTTTCCCTGAAGATGGGCGATATCAATACCTTCGATGCGTCGAGGAATCTCGTTAAGCTTGAGCACCTTTTTCAGGCCTGCCAGGCCCTTCTGAGGATCGATGTAGAAGACTTCCGGCTGAGCGTGGCTTTCGAGATCGCCACGCAGACTCAGGCTGTTCAGTGACTTGATCTCGTCACGAATTCTGGCAGCCTTCTCAAACTTCATGTCGCGAGAGGCCTGCAGCATCAGCTCGTGCATCTCTTTCAGCAGACTGGCCTTGCCGCCGTCAAGGAAGATTTTGAGTCGCCGGATGTCTTCGCGATAATCCTCTTTGCTGATTCGCATGTTGCATGGCGCGGTGCACTGATTGATGCTGGCTAACAGGCAAGGACGAAACCAACGCCAGCGTTCGTCATTTTCCTGGATGTCCAGAGTGCAGGTCCGGAAACGAAAGATCTTCTGCAAAACAGCAATCGTTCCCCGCAATTGCCCAGCGCTGGTGAAGGGACCGTAAAGCTTTACGCCGGATGATTCGGGCTGGCGAGTAAACTCCACACGGGGAAAATCTTCTTTTGTGGTGATCTGCAGGTACGGAAAAGTCTTGTCATCCTTCAACAACGCATTGAAGCGAGGCTGAATGTCCTTGATGAGTCGAGCTTCCATCAGCAGAGCATCCACTTCGCTCTCCGCTTCAATGTAGTCAATGTCGGCGATTTCAAGGATCAAATCGGCCGTGCGGCGATCGAGTTCGGCCGCCTTTGTGAAATAGCTGCTCGCTCGATTCCTGAGATTGACCGCTTTTCCGACATAGATGACGCAACCGGTCGAGTCCTTCATCAGGTAAACGCCAGGAGTCGCCGGAAGAGTCCGTACCTTCTCACGCGGCGTCAGAGCACCCTCTGGCGACGAAGAATCAGGTGAATTTCGTGCCGGTTCATCCATGTGGGCAGTTTTCTGTAGTGAACAACAAGGAGTGAGAAACCTTGGCAAATCAGCACGGATTGTGCAATCTCCGGCGGTCGTCAATGTTAATGAATGCCCAAAAGCGAAACTTCCGCAATTTCCAGTCGCTGAAATGTTGATTTTTTGCTGCATTTTCGTAGGGTTATGAAGTTGCTTAACTGCTTTTTCTAGCAGTTTTGGGGTAGCAACATTAAAAGACTGGGTTTTGTGAAAGGCTGGGGAACATGAGATTTGTACGATCGTTGAGCACGCTTGTGCTTCTGGCTGGGGTGGCATTTACGTTCGGTTGCACGGCAAGCGAAAGCACATCTGGCGGCGGTACAGCCGCTGCAGGATCAGGAGTCGCTGGCGGTGCGGAAGCACCATTAGTTGATACGGATGCACCGGTAGTTGATACGGTTGCACCAGCTGCTGATCCGGCGGCACCAGCAGTTGATCCAGCTGCACCTGCTGCTGATCCAGCGGCACCAGCCGCTGATCCGGCTGCACCAGCCGCTGATCCAGCTGCACCAGCACCGGCTCCTTAGTTCGACAAACTGGGAGGCAGCATTGTTTCGATGCTGTTTTCGGTCTGAAGCTTTAAATGAAGGGCGATCCTGCACGGGTCGCCCTTTTTTCGATGTGTGCCGAGCATGTTTAACAGCTTGAGGGTTTGAGTCCCTTATCCAGCCTGATGGAGGTGAAGGATTAGCGAAGCGCAAGGGCGGGGTCGCGAGGCTTTGTCTGAAAGAAGCGTGTAGCAAACGCGTGAGCCGACGAA
>JANPHT010000503.1:0-3996 GCA_031424595.1 Planctomycetota bacterium | reverse complement strand
AAAGAATGCTGCTGAATTTCAAAACCGCGCCACGCGGACCGTCGTAGAGTCGTCGAACCGATTTTTGATAAGTCCCAAATGGCTGCCTTCGGATTCCGCGAAATTCTCCCAGACGTCTGAGACGTTCGCGGGCTTTTTTCTGAAGGCTTTGAACTCGTTTCTTCACGGCAGACAGCATCCCTTGCTGAAGACTTTGGCTGTAAATTCGCTGTTAACAGGCAGATATAGGAGCAAATGCCTTCCAAAAACGCAATGCGGCAAATAACCCTTGCCAGATTCTCAAGAGGATTTCCAGCATCGTAACTGAATGAGAATGGAAAAGTCTTAAATCGGTTCAGGTATTTCTGTCGGTCAATACACTGAGCGAAAGATAAGGAATTAGCTCGACGTTCAGTGAAAGAATCTGACAGGTTCTGACAATCCCTGGCAAGTCAGCGGGTAGAAGGCGGGGAAACTTGAGATTTGGGTGAAATGCCGCCATCATTGACATTGAAAACTGAATTTCTAATTTGCGGTGTCCACATGTTTCCTTGGGTTGCTCCGTGTTTCACGATTTCTGGGATGTTTTTGCTGCTGTGTTTCTCACTGACCTCTTCGTTGAATATGCCATTTTTTTTGCATGATTTTAAGGTGTGACATGCCCGTTTCCCTTGCCAAAGGACAGCCCTGTGAGCAGCAGTGACCGTGCGCCCGACGCCGTACTGCGGGTTCTGTTCGTTTGCACGGGAAATACGTGCCGCAGCCCAATGGCAGAAACAATTTTTCGTAAGCTCGTCGCGGAAAAGCTATGTTGTCGAGACTGGGAATTGCGAGAACGAAGGATCGATGTCTTTTCTGCGGGAACAGCCGCCGGAGAAAGTGATCCAGCCTCGCGAGAAGCGGTACAGATCATGCAGGAATGCGGCTTGGATATGTCTCAGCACCTGAGCCAGCTGGTGAATGATCATATGCTTGAGAATTCGACTTTGATCCTGGCGCTCACGGAACGACATCGTCGAATACTGTGTGATGCGAGGCCTGATCTTCTGGAGAGGATCAAGCTGCTTGCACGTAATGATGAGGATATTGCCGATCCGATCGGCGGGACTTTGGAAGACTACCGTTTTTGTGCGTCTCAGATCCGCGATAATTTGCGAGTCTGGGTCGATGAATTGTTCAGAAAAGAGTCGTAATCGCTATGAAAATTGGCATCGCCAGTGACCATCGAGGTATTCAGCTGAAGTCTCGGCTGACTCAACTCCTGCATAGTCTTGACTGCGAAGTTCGCGACTTTGGGCCGCATGAAACTCAGAGCGTAGACTATCCGGATTACGCTGCTCAAGTTTCTCGCGAAGTGTCAAGCGGGCAGCTTGATCGAGGGATTCTGATTTGTGGAACCGGAATCGGCATGTGTATTACGGCCAATAAATTCACCGGTGTTCGAGCAGCGCCGTGTCATGATAGTGTCACTGCCGAATACAGCAGGTTGCACAATGACGCAAATGTGATTTGCCTTTCGGCTGATCAACTAAGCGACCAACTGGCCGATCAGGTCATCCGAATCTGGCTAAAAACCCCTTTTGAGGAAGGCCGCCACGCGAGGCGGCTGCAGAAGATTGCTGAACTGGAACGAGAAATTGCCCACCAGCTTTGCCATGACGAGCACCTGAACCCACCCACAGGAAATTAGTTTCCGGCGTGTGATGTGGACGCGAAGGCAACACCAATTTTGCTGCTTGATTTTCGCCTGCTAGTTTCAATCTCAGTTGTTCAGTTGCCAGTTTTTCCTGTCGCTCCGCTTTCTTGAGGTATGGTCATGAGCCCTGAATCATTGCGATTTGCAAAGACACACGAGTGGGTCTCTGCTGATGGAGACGTTGCCACGATTGGGATCTCTGACTTTGCCGTGAAACTTCTGACCGATATTGTTTTCCTTGCCTTGCCAGCCATCGGCAAGAAATTCGCTCCCGGCGAATCGATGGGTGAGATTGAAAGCGTCAAGGCCGTCAGCGACGTTTATGCTCCCGTTCGCGGCGAAGTTATCGAAGTGAATGAGCAACTGCCGGATAATTTGGCGTTGCTGAACGAAAGCCCTTTTGAAAAGGCCTGGATCGCAAAAATTCGTATGTCCGATGCGTCTCAACTGAATCAGCTCATGAGTTTTTCAGATTATGCACAGCACTGCGAATGCGGCGGCCATTAATCTGCATTTGGCTCTGATGCCAGTCAACTTTCCGGACGACACTTTCTTCAAAGGTGTCGAGCGTTTGTAGCCGTTTCTATTGTTCGGTTTGCAAATCATCAGCACACAGCGTATCGGAGGTCACGGCGTCAGACTCTCCCGTTTTTGCTCCTTGCTTTTTGGATCAAGCTTTCATGCCTTACCTCTTTGATACACCCGAGCAGCGAAAAAAAATGTTTGCTGCTATTGGAATTCAGTCCATTGAAGAACTCTTTCTGCAGATTCCTTCCGAACTGCAATTGAATCGTGAGCTTGACCTTCCTCAGCCGTTGTCCGAACTGGCGTTGCAACTGGAAATGGAAGAACGGCTGGGACACGGCGGGACATCGCTGAAGGCCTGCTTCCTTGGGGGAGGAGTGTACGACCACTTTATTCCAGCTGTCGTCGATGAAATCACGTCCCGAGGCGAGTTTTATACCGCTTATACTCCGTATCAGGCGGAAGCGAGCCAGGGAACGTTGCAAGCCTTCTATGAGTATCAGACATTGATATCTCAATTGACGGGCATGGATGTTTCCAACGCAAGTCTGTACGAAGGCGGGACGGCCGTCAGCGAAGCAGTATTCATGGCGATGCGGGTGAATAATCGTCACCAAAAGGTAGTCTTTGCGGGGACTCTTCATCCTGAGTATCGTGCCGTTCTGCATACCTACTTCGCTCGACTGGGGACGCAGCTTGTGGAATTGCCTCATACGAATGGAGTGATTTCCCTGGAAACATGTCGTGCGGCGATTGATACCGAGACCACTGCCCTTGTCATCCAGCAGCCTAACTTCTTCGGCTGTCTGGAGGATGTTTCTGCACTGACGGAGATTGCCCATCGGGCGGGAGCCATGTCCATTCTTGCCTTTGATGCCGTTAGCCCCGGACTACTGAAAAAGCCTTCTGAATATGGCGTTGATATCGCAGTAGCCGAAGGTCAGCCATTGGGGACGCCTTTGCAGTTCGGGGGACCACTGCTTGGAATTTTTACGTGTCGCAATGAATACGTTCGCAAGATGCCCGGTCGTTTAATTGGCAAAACGACTGATCGAAAGGGCAAGGATTGTTTTTCCCTGAATCTGCAGGCTCGTGAACAACACATCCGGCGAGACAAGGCAACCAGCAACATCTGCACAAATCAGGGCTTGCTGGCTCTCCGGACGACAGTGTTTCTTGCGACCGTCGGTCCGCGTGGTCTGAAGCAAATGGCGACCTTGAGCCATCAGAAGGCTCGATACGCGGCCGAGTTACTGACTAATATCCCCGGCGTCTCACTGAAGTTCAATCAACCGTTCTTTCGCGAATTCCTTCTCGAAACGCCTCGCCCGGCCAGGGACGTGTTGGCCGCCGTCGCGGATAAGGGAATCAACGTCGGGCCTGACCTTGCACGTTTCGGTGGGAGTCCGATCGAAGGTTCTGAACGGTGCTTCCTTGTCGCTCTGACAGAAAAAAGGACTCGCGGCGAAATTGAATCGCTTGCGAAGGCGTTGCGCGATGTTTTGTAAGGAAGGTCCGTCTGACTCGGATCGAACAGTGCCTGTTTTCAAACTCGTTACAAGTTGAAATTGGCGCCGTTGCTGGACTTGATCCCGTGGTTCCTGCGACGCCCTTCTGACATGAGTTGTGAGTTGCTGATCTGAGACAGATCGGCGTAAATGGAGAAAATGCTGCGATGCGAAATCAAACTGCCACACAACTACTTTTCGAAATGTCTCATCCGGGGCGAGGCACCACTGTCTTTCCCGCAAGCGATGTTCCGGAAGTGACTTCGTTGCCAGCCATTGATAACAAGT
>JANPHT010000502.1:0-2897 GCA_031424595.1 Planctomycetota bacterium | reverse complement strand
TCGCAGTTCTTCCAGACTCTTGGTCTCGCTACACTACTCCCTGTCACTCCGGCCGCTTAACCAACCGAATCGCCGTGTACGGACCCGTACGCACGGTGATGTGGGAGGGGAAAAGCCGAAAGGCTTTCCCCTATCCCGATTTGGGGGGGCATGCTGTGAATGTTTTGAGATTCTCAGGAATTGTTGGGCCAAAAGTTAGGGAAAGATGCCATCGCCGTAAAGCTGCGGTGTCTCTAGAATCCCCTGAACGCCTCAATTCAACGGTTAGCCAAAGCCCTCGTACGCAAAGGGCGGTGCCGACAGAACGATCCTCGGAAATCTACAATGCGCAGCGAATCTGAAGTTTTGTTCGAAGACAACCCATTCACAATTCCCGTGGCTGATCGAGTCCGGCGGTTGCCACCCTACCTTTTTGCGACCATCAACAAGCGAAAATACCAGCTTCGAGTCGCCGGTGTTGACGTGATCGATCTTGGGATGGGCAATCCGACCGATCCGCCGGATCCAATGATTGTGACAAAGATTGAGGAGGCGCTGGCTGATCCTCGAAATCATCGGTACTCCGTTTCGAACGGTATCGGCAATCTTCGGAAGGAAGTTTCGGCCCGCTACTTAAAGCGCTATGGTGTTCGGCTGGATCCGAATGACGAAGTGCTGGCCTGTCTGGGTTCGAAAGAAGGTTTCAGCCATATGTGTCTGGCTTTGATGGGGCCAGGCGACACGGCGATCGTACCCGCACCTTCGTTCCCGATTCATGTGTATTCTGTGATGCTGGCTTCCGGCAACGTAATCGCTTTGGATGTTCGTGATCCCGACAAGTTTCTTCGCAACATCGCGTACACCTGTGAGCATCTGGTTCCGAAGCCCAAGGTTGTGGTTGTCAACTTCCCTCACAATCCTTCATCGACGGTGATTGAACAGGACTTCTTCGTGGAGTTAGTCCGGCTGGCGAAGAAGCACAACTTTCTGGTCATTAGCGACTTCGCTTACGCAGATGTGTGTTATGACGGTTATAAGGCTCCGAGTTTCCTGGCAACTCCAGGGGCCATTGATGTTGGCGTAGAACTGACTTCGATGAGCAAGAGTTACAGCATGGCCGGATGGCGTATCGGCTTTTGCTGTGGCAATCGAGAAATGGTGCGCGCCTTGGCGACGATCAAGGGCTACTACGACTACGGGATTTTTGCTCCGATTCAGATTGCCGCCATCGTTGCCATGCGGCACTGCGACGGCGCGATTGATGCGATGGCGGCCGAATATCAGATTCGCCGCGATGCTTTGTGCGAAGGACTGAGGCGGATTGGGTGGAATCCGATAGTGCCGAAAGCTGGCATGTTTGTCTGGTCGCCGATTCCAGAAGCGTGGAAGCACATGGGATCAATTGAATTCGCCATGAAGCTGCTGAACGAAGGGGGTGTTGCTGTGAGTCCGGGTCGAGGATTCGGTACTGAAGGCGAAGGCTTTCTGCGTCTGGCGATTGTCGAAAACAGCCAACGTCTGCGACAGGCGGTTCGGCAAATTGATAAGTGCCTTTCAGCCGCTGAGGCGACGCCCGCCTGAAAAAATCGTGGACCAGGACGGAACCGTGGACCAGGAGGGAACTTATGTGACATCCAAAACCGCTGACTACAACTTTCGGGTGAACACCGACGGCCGGATCTGTTCTTCAAGACTTGCTGAGAAAAAATAAACGGACCTCCCCGTTGAAGGGAATTACACTGGTCGTGTCACCTGCCGGAAGCGAAATCAGATGGCGGATGGCGGATGGCGGAAAATGGAATAGTCGGAATTGAGCGACAATGCCGATTGCACTTCAGAGTCAACGCGGCATGGAGATTTACCCTGAGCCCATCCTGAGTGTTCTGACCTCCTTGTCGCTACAGATCCGAGAACCACGAATCCAAAGAATTATTGCGACAGAGAGCATGTTGTTGGACGATGAAAGAAACTGAAGCAGGGCGAGGTCTTTGCTCAAAATATGAAACTAGACCGTTAACCATACGGTTTCCAGCTGTCGCCGTCATCGTTCACCCCCCTCTGAACGTTGGCGGCGATTTTTATTGACGGGTGCTTAAATGACGCGCCGCAAACGTCCTCCTGAAGGCCGCACTTTCGCCGTGGCGTCATTTCATGACCCAGCGACATGGCAGACCGGATTCCTCAGCTATCTGGATGCTGAGTGCGGAATGTCTCAAAACACCATCGTGGCCTATCGTCGGGATCTGGACCGTTTCTTCACGTGGAATCGTGACAACGCCAGAGCTGGTGTACACGACATTGGTGTGCCAGCGATTACTGCTTTCCTGGAGTTTTTGCAGACACTCAATCTTGCGGCCAGCAGCATTGGCAGAAATCTTGTGGCCGTGCGAATGTTCTTCCGCTACCTGATGCTGGAAGGGATCGTCGCCGAGAGCACAGTGGATCTCGTCAGTTCACCCAAGCTCTGGGAACGACTTCCAAAGGTCCTGAGTCCTGACATGGTGGATGCCCTGCTGCTTGCTCCGGATGGGCCGTTCGACCGCTATTATCGGCGTGATCGAGCATTACTGGCTGTGATGTATGCGACCGGCTGTCGTGTTTCTGAAGTGGTGAATATGCGGCTTCAGGACATCCATTTGGCCGAGAGTTACTGCCTCTGCACAGGAAAAGGAAACAAGCAGCGACTGGTTTCACTAAACCCAATGGCGACTGACGCTATCCAGAAGTATCTGGGTGTGGAGCGGGCGGATCTGGTCGTTGTCGCGGGAACGGATCCGGGTTGGCTTTTTCTGACCCGAAGTGGTCGCCCAGTCAATCGCGAGACTGTCTGGGCTCTGGTTCAGCGATATGCGGCTCGTGTTGGTTGTGCGAAGGATGTAAGCCCTCACACACTGCGACACAGCTTCGCTACCCACATG
>JANPHT010000501.1:0-10755 GCA_031424595.1 Planctomycetota bacterium | reverse complement strand
TCTACCTCGGGGCAAACGCTCAAAGGTTTATGCGAAACCCCAAACGCCAGTCATTGAAAGTCCGCAAAGATGACGCTTGATCAACTTCTTCAGCAATACGAACAAGGTGCCGATCTGCTTCGAACGGCGGTCAGCAAAGCGAGAGATGACCAGTTCGGAATAAATCCGATTCCCGGCAAATGGTCCATCCGACAAGTGGTTTGCCATCTCGCCGATTTTGAACCAATTTATGCTGACAGAATGAAGCGCGTCCTGGTCGAAGAGAATCCAACTATGTTTGGAGGAGACCCGGACGTCTTTGCGGAGGGATTGCATTACGAAAACCGAAATGTCTATGAAGAGTTGGATCTGATTTCCGTCACGCGAAAGCAGATGGCTCGGATCCTTCGTCAAACAGACGTTGAAGACTTTCAGCGAACAGGTGTGCATTCCGAATCAGGGCCTTTGACTCTGGAAACTCTGCTGGAACGCATTACGCAGCACATCCCGCATCATGTGAAGTTCATTCAGGACAAGATTGCGGCGCTGCAGCGATAGCCGATCGTTCGGGAAGGCAGACGATCACAGCCGCGATCAGTGCAATGGTCAGATGAACTTCATTGATCATGCGGGATTGATTGTGGAGCGTGATAAACTCCTGAGTTCTTGCTAAACCCGGCGGGGTGATCAGCTTCTGCAATGGTTGGTAAACCCATTTGTAATCGGCAATGGCAACGGCCAGTGACAACAACGTCAATCCAAACCCAACCAGCAACCGCTTCCGATTGCATCCACGATTCACAATCGCGCCGAGTCCCGAGCAGAACAGCGAGGTGGCAAGACAACCCCAGCCAAAAAGATAGTAAAGCGGAAATCGAATTGTCGCCAGTTGATCTCTGATGATCGAATCAAATTGCGAGAATCGTTGTTCTGCAACACTGGTGATGACAAACAAAATCGCTCCGCCCACCCAAAAGCAAAGTGCCAGGCGAGTTGCGAGAAGAGTCAGTGTCCCGAAGATCCTGGAGGTAATCAACACCAGCAGAGTTTCCTGATTTCATGGGCATGGGCATGGGCAGATAATTACAGAATTAACATCGCGTCGCCGTAACTGTAAAAGCGGTATCGTTGGGCGATGGCCTGGCGGTAAGCTTCCATAATCAGTTCGTAACCTGCAAGTGCCGCGACAAGCACAAGCAGCGTCGATCCTGGCAGGTGAAAATTTGTCAGCAGGCTGTCCACCGACTGAAACCGAAACCCCGGCCGAATAAACAATCGAGTTCGTCCCTCCCACGGCTGCAACGGGATTCCGTGCACACCGGCAGCCGACTCCAGCGTACGAACAGAGGTTGTTCCCACAGCCACGGCTCGACCTCCACGCTGCTTTGCTGAATTCACTGCGGAACACGTTTCGGCAGGCAAGCGACACCATTCCTCATGCATTCGATGGTCTGACAATCGATCAGCCACAACCGGCCGGAAAGTACCAATCCCCACATGGAGCGTCAGTTCTGACGTTTGCACTCCCTTGCCTCGACAGGCACTCAACAGGTCGTCCGTGAAGTGCAGTCCGGCCGTAGGTGCTGCCACCGCGCCGGGCTGAGAGGCAAACTGAGTCTGGTACCTCTGACGGTCTTCCTGATCAGCCAATTTGCGACCCATATACGGAGGGAGCGGAAGGCTGCCAAACTCCTCTAACAACTCGAGCGGAGAACGACCGGGCGGCGGGGCGGCAATCCAGCCTCCGTCGTCTCGTTTTTCCAGCAGAGTCAGAACAATGGACTCTGTCTCAACTGAATGCGTTGCATTGAGAACTGTCTTGTCTGCCGCGTCGCGGTAGGCTGGAATGATGGTGATTGTTTCGCCCGGCAATAAGCGTCCCCGAGTCTCACTCAGGAGGTGCCATCGCCCCAGCGAGATCTCTTCGACATAAAGGCCTTCCCAACGTCCGCCCGTGGATGTTCGAAATCCAAAGAGTCGTGCAGGAAGTACTTTCGTATTGTTGAAGATCAGCAAATCGCTGGCCTTCAGCCACATTGGTAACTCACGAATCTTTGAGTGTGTTATTGAACCGGATTTCCGGTCTATCACCAGCAGCCGAGACTCATCTCGCAATGCGGTCGGACGCGAAGCGATCAGGTCGGGTGGCAATTCAAACTGCCAATTGCGTAAAAGTTCAAGATCCGGAAGACTCATGAGGCCTGAATTGCTCTGTCTTGTTTGGCGGCTTCAGTCGATGATGCACAGTCCTGTATTGAAGGTCCAGCACCGATTTCTGCGATGAAAAATTGAAATCCACCAGCAGTGTAACGATCGCCGGTTCAACTGGCTTCGCATGGAATCGGGATTCTTATTCTGCTTCAAAGGTTCTCAGAATGACGTCGAACAGCCTCGCAAAAGCTTTGAGGAATCCGCATCAAAACCTGTTTCCAGGGCAATCCGCCTTTCAGGAAGAACTTCTGACAAACTTCCAGTTCGATCCCAAGGTACTGAGTCGCCTCAAACTGCTTTCTCAGATGTGTTGTGAAGCCATCTGAACTGCCTTTGTAGGGGTCGTTGCGACGAACGACCCAGTCCGGATCCGTCTCTTTCAGAGTCTCTCGCCAGATGGCACAGAAGTGTTGCTCAAGGCGACGCTGTGGATCGTAGAGTAATCCAATATCCGTTTTCCGAACTTCTGAGCCAAAGTGCTGGGTAAAGGTGTGGACCGATAAATGAATAACAATCTGCCGCTGTTGAATCCTCGCGGCGATCAGATCGGTCACGGCCTCACGATGTGGCTTCCAGTAACGTTCAACCAGCCGTTGTTTTTCCTCGCGACTTTTATTCCGAGTGAACTCAGAGAAGAGTTGCGGATGCCCGATTGACCGATTTGGCTCAACAACAAGTCGAGAAACACTCGAAAACGTCAGCGGGACTGATAAAACTTTGGAGAACTGCTGAGCCAAACGCAGAGCTCCGGGATCCCATCCGCGGTGACTCTCAAGTACTCTCTGAGCACCCCTGAATTGGCCAGTCATTGCTGGTGGAATCTGATTCCCCGCATGTTCGCACGACAGAACAATGGCAACGCGAGACTTGGGCGGCATCTGATAATTCCAGAAACGAGCGATCAACACATGGACCACGGGACAATTCCCGAGAAGCCACGGTTATAAGGTATTGGCTTGAAATCATTGTTCCGGGAACACGAATTCGCGTTATCTTCATGTCAATCTGCTCCGATCAGAACAATCAGCAAACTCTACAAAAGCAACCCGTCTTGTGTAACCGGCAGAGTTTGACGGGATGTTAGGCAGCAGTCCGTCCCGGCGAAAGAAGGTATCTCGGATCGGGAATTCCATGGTGTAGACTTTTTGCAACGCGCAACGATGCTATTCGTTGAACTCGTGTCTTTCGCACATTGAATTTGGGGAACGTCTATGTCACTCGTCGTGGAAAAGCAGGAACGCATGCCGTCTCCACAGCCGATTCCAACACCAGAACTGCCGGATGCGCGAGTTTTGGAGGACAAGACGCCGGAATGGCTCCGCACCACACCCCTTTCGGTTGTATTCACATTCGTCATCGGAGTAGTGTTTGTGCTGATGGCCAGCCGGCCGCTTTGGCACACCGATCTGTGGGACCATTTGAACTATGGAAAGCAGATTCTTCAAACGCAGGAGATTTCATCGACAGAGCCGCTCATGAAGCTGAGTCGAGGTGTGTCGATGGTCAATATTCCCTGGCTCGCTCAGATTTCAATGGCCGCGATGCATGATAGATTTGGGTTGACCAGTCTGCAGTTTCTGTATGCGTCGCTGATCGCCGTCAGCTTAGCAATTGTTTCGTGGCGAGCAGTCAAAATGAGCCACTCTGCGATCGGCGGGCTGCTTGCCGCCGGTGTTTTCTTTAAGTTGAATCTGGATCAGTTGCTTGTCATTCGCCCGCAGCTGGTCGGAGTTGCCTTCTATTGCATTATTGTTGCGTGGATGCTGGGACGCGACAAACACTCGCGAGCGTCATGGGTTGGGTTGCCTGTCTTGTTTGCTGTCTGGGCCAACATTCATGGTTCGTTTTCCATGGGCCTGCTGCTGATGGTTTTTGCGGCAATCGGTCGGTTGGGGGACGTGCTTGTCATCTCAAAATCACTGCGAATAGCGCTTCTGGATCGCGAGCTTCATCGCACTCTGCTGCTGACTCAGTTGTGTGCGACGGCAGTCTTACTCAATCCAGCCGGTATCGCCATTTATCCGGAAGTCCTGAACGTTGCCGGGAATCCAAACATCGACTCGATGTTCGAATGGGATGCCCTGACTCTCCGATCCGCTCAGGGACAATCGGCTGCCGCTGTGGCACTTCTCGCGATGTTTGCAATCAAACTCAGTCCTCGCCGCATGCGTTGTGGTGAAATGCTGGCCCTTGTTGCCACGGGATTACTGGCTGCGTGGTCTGGTCGGATGCTGAACTGGTGGGCTCCGCTCGCCGGGATCGTCACGGGCACACATCTTATCGCGGCCATGCGCAAAACCACGAACTGGATGAAAAATCCACAACCACGGACGGCAACAGGACTTTGGTCGCTCGTCAATCTGCTGTTGATCGGTTTGATCTTTATTCCGTTGACTCCGCTTGGGATTCAGGTTGTCCATGGTCGCGTTCCTGACGTGAAGCGCATGGTGTCAGCAGAAACGCCGATTGCAACCGTGGCGTTTCTGGAGTCCATGGAAAACATTCCACGAGGCATAGCGTTTGTACCCGCCGAGTGGGCCGGCTATGTCATGAACCGTGGTCCAAAATCATTGGAGCCGATGGTTAATCTGCATGTCCACGTGATTCCGGAACAAGTCTGGAATGATTACATGCGAATGATCAATGGCCCGACAGACTGGGATGGCCTGATGGACGAATATGGAATCAACCTGGCCGTTGTCAATAAGAACGTGCAGACATCGCTGCTGAAGCGATTCAACGAGAGCGATGACTGGACGGCTAAGTATGAAGATAACCAGGGAGTGGTCTTCGTCAGAAATAATCCGATCTGAAGTGCGTGCGTGTCAGCGTCCCTAATTCCAGGCTTCTGAGCCATCAGGTTTCACAAAATGACCATCGTCCGAAACAGCCGCCGAAAAGTCTCTCTCCGCACATGGTTGACCGTGCAACTGGCCTTTGGCAGCGCGTTTGCTGTTTCATGGTTCTGTCTTCCGGGAGATCGGCAGCAGGAAGTCCTGGCCCGCATGACTCATCGTCCTGTGGCCCTGGACGTAAGTTTCGCTCAGTCCAGTTGTGCGGCGGTTGCTCCGCTGTACGACGACGCTGAAGTGATCTCCGATGAAGAATTGGGAGGCGTACTGAAGAAAATTGTACCTCGATTCAGTCGCAGCCATCTGCGTCCGAATCTGGTTGAGCACGCTCTCCGAACATGGGGATCTGAAATCGTCTTCAACAATCCTGATGCGATCTCAGGTCCTCAAATGAGGGACTTCTTGACCGATACGGCCAAGTACATGGATTCCTGGGGCAAGAACAATCCGCCCCTGATGGAATACAACGATGAAGGCATCCATGTTCGCTGGGGCGAGGATTCCTCAAGTTCGGTGCATCATGACCACACGCTCGCCGCGCTGACAGAAGCCGGAGTGCCGCTGGATTCTCCCGTCTTTACGACGATCCGCGCGTTACAGCTTCGCAACGTCGTCGCCGAAGCGCTGAGTGACTTTCGCCTCGACGAACGCGAAACCGAATGGTCGGCGCTGTCCTTCAGTCTTTGGCTGGCTCCGCAGAAAATGACGGCCTGGCATAACGGTGAAGGACGTCATATCACGTTGGACATGGTCGCCGAGCGGTTGATGCGAAATCACAAAAAAGATGGTGTCTGCCTGGGCACTCATCGAGTGTATTCGCTGATGTTGTTGCTGCGACTGAATGAACAGTCCGGCGGCCAGTTGATCACGGCTGAAACGACATCGCAGATCATGAACTACCTGCAAATCGCCCGCGAGATGATTATCGCTTCTCAAAGTGCTGATGGCTCGTGGCCTGCGAACTGGACCGACGGGGCAGAAGCCGAGGCGAAAGCAGATCCCAAAGAGAAGGGTTACAAACGTGTCATTGCAACCGGCCATCATCTGGAGTGGCTGTCCATTGCTCCTGTCGAATTACATCCGCCTCGCGAACAGATACTGAAAGCGGCGGACTGGTTGGTAAAGAATGTCAACGAGACTCCGCAGGCCGAGATTGATCAGAACTACACATTCTATTCCCATGTGGGAAAGGCGTTGTCGATGTGGCGAAAATCGTCTCCCGCAGCCTTCTGGACTCAGTGGCGAACCACACATCCGGACTGCGAAACATTTGCCGTAGTGGAAAAGGCAGTGGAGCCAACGAAATCAGAAAAGCATTAGTTCTTTAATCGGCCGGCTGACGCTTTGACCGACTGCGGGCCTTGTAGAATTCTGCGATTCGTTCAGGGCTGACACCGGCAAAATACATGGCCATGCAAATCTGGTTAAGTAGTGTATTTCGCAGAACTCCCAGACGCTTCCACCGCCGCCCTGATGTGACTGCTTGTGATTTTGTCAGACAAATGCGGCCCGTCCTTTTGAGGCGGCGACAAAGGTCAACGTCTTCCATCAATGACCAGTTGCGATATCCACCCGTTGCATAGAAATCCTGCGAACGCAAAAAAAGTCCCTGATCACCATAGGGCAATTGCAGGAATCCAGCTCGAAGATTCGTGCCCCATTCGACGCAGCGGAATGCCCCGCCCGAGTCATCGAGTTGAAAGCGAAACGCCCCCGCGATGGCTCCGGAATTCAATGTCTGGTGAATTTCCTCGCGAAAGTTCAGCGGAAGTCGGGTATCCGCGTGCAGGAAGAGCAAATGTTCCCCGCGGGCCAATGCTGCGCCAGCATTCATTTGTCGCCCTCGCCCGCGATTTGCGGAGATGACTCGACAGCGAAGTTGTTTCGCCAGTTCCACCGTGCCGTCAGTGCTGCCACCATCGGCAATGATGATCTCACAGGACGCCTGCTGCTGGATTGCGTCGATCGTGTGCTCAAGCTGGCCAGCTTCGTTCAGCGCCGGGATCACAATCGACAACAGCCCGGGACATTGTTGAGGAAGGCAATTCGAAAAATCGCTCCCAAATCGTCGGCAGAGAATGAGGTTCTCTGCTTCATCCACGTCACCTAATATTGGCAACAGAGCCATCAACTTCTTCAGTTCGCGACCTCGATGCTGTGTCTGCCGCAGAACGTGTTCTGTGCCCCAGTCGATCCCTGTGAACATCCTTCGATCCGACTGTTTCATCCCAATCAGGTAATAACCTCCATCTTCTGCCGGTCCAAGGACCAGGTCATGACGGTCAAGTAAACTCCACGCACGGTTCAGTAGATCCGGCGAGAGGTCCGGGCAATCGGTCCCGATCACAATGACCGCGGTCGCCTCTTCCTTGAGAGCTGTGGTCATCGCGACATGCATTCGGGCGCCAAGATCGATGCCCTGTTGCTCCCGCCATTTTGAAATAGACTCCGTTCGAAGACTGGCTGCAGCCTCTGGCGTTCCCCCTGTGAAACGGACTTCAACGCTGACTCCGGATTGCCCGACATGGTTTTCTACGGTACGCAGCGTTCGATCGAGCAGTGCCGCATGGACGGCCGCGGCGCCATCGGGTCCAAGAGTTGGGATGAGACGCGTTTTAACTCGCCCTGCTTCAGGAATTCGAGTCATGATGATCAGATGCCGACGCTGATCGTGCCTTTCCTCTTGCATTTTGAGCAACTTTTCCCGGAGTCACCAAGCCAGAGTAACCAAAATCGAACGAATTCAAACCCACGTTTCAAGACCATCAATGGTGCTCATCGTGTCCAGGACAGCCATGTCTTAAACAAGGACTTAACCAACGGCGTCAGCCGCGTGCGATTGTATTGATCACCGAGCTTCCTGATCGCTTCTGCCGCAGTGGGATACGGATGAATTGTGCTGCCGAGCTTCTTCAGTCCGAGGCCGTGGGTCATGGCCAGAGTAATCTCGGAGATCAACTCGCCGGCGTGTGAAGCGACGATCGTTGCGCCAAGGATCCGGTCAGTTCCCTTCTTTGTGTGAACTCTGACGAAGCCTTCCGTTTCGCCGGAAAGGATGGCTCGGTCGATATCCGCGAAGTGCTGAGTATACGTGTCGAGTTCGATGCCCCGTTCTTTCGCGTCCTTTTCAGAAATGCCAACGTGAGCAATCTCCGGAGACGTATAAGTACACCACGGGATCGTCAACGCACTGGCTCTGGCTCGTCCTTTGAAGAGGGCGTTCTGAATTACAATTCTCGCCATGAAGTCAGCGGCGTGGGTAAATTTGAATTTCGAACAGACATCGCCGGCGGCAAAAATCCTCGGATTTGTTGTCTGCATCCGATCGTTGACATGAACACCTGCTCGAATGTCGAACTCGACTCCGACACTTTCCAGTCCGAGGTTCTGCACATTGGGAGCTCGGCCGACAGAAATTAATAACTTGTCCAGAACTTCATCATAAGGCAGTCCGCGTGATTCGACGGACATGCGAATTCGACCGGCCTCCTGTCTCAGCTTCAGTTCTTTACCATGAGTCAGCAGCGTCACTCCATCACGCAGAAGTGACTGCCGCACAATATCGGATGCGTCGCGATCTTCGTGCGGCAGAATGCCCTCTCCAGCTTCCACGAGTAACACTTCGGAGCCGAGGTTGGCGAAAGCCTGCGCCAACTCACATCCAATGGGCCCAGCCCCGATAATCCCCAGTCGCCGAGGCAGTTCGGTCAGAGAAAACACAGATTCATTCGTTAGATACGGAATCTGATCCAGTCCTGGTATCGGTGGGGCCGCCGCACGGGCTCCCGTTGCGATGACGGCCTTGCGAAAGTGCAGCGTCTGACCACCAACCTGCACCGTGCTGGAACTGGTGAATCGACCTCCGCCAAAGAACACGTCGATTCCCAGGTCACGAAACCTCGCTGCCGAATCATTCGGGCTGATGTCAGCACGCAGCCGGCGCATGCGTTCCATCACTCGCGAAAAGTTGGCGGTCGTCCCGTCGGGTACATCAATGCCGAATTCACCAGCCTGGCGAATGATGCGTATCTGGCGTGCGGAACTGATTATGCCTTTCGAAGGAACACATCCCACATTCAGGCAATCGCCGCCCATCAATTCACGTTCGATGATCGCCACTTTAGCCCCGAGCCCCGCAGCCCCGGCAGCCGTGACCAGACCAGCTGTCCCAGCGCCGATCACAACGAGGTTGTACTGACCGCCTGGTGTTGGATTGATCCAGCCTGGCGGACGAACGTGCGATTCCAGTTTCTGATTGTGTTCGTCGAGCGGTTGGAGCGGAATCTGGTGGGACATCCGGGTGCTTTCCTGGTCAGTTGAGTTCGCATACGACTTTCAAAGTGGATCCTTCCTACTGGAAAGGACTTGCTCAGCAGTCTGGCAGGCACTTTAGCGGTTCTGGCTGCCAACTACCTCTGGTCGAAATCGGTGCATCGCTTTCCGTAGCAACAAAGGAGCCAATCCCAGCAGTGTGAACGCGATCAGCAACTGGGGTGACAGGATTCCGGACACGCCTTTTTCATTGAGCGATTCGAGATTGGGTACGCTTGATCCTGCATAAACGTAGACCACAGTGCCAGGCAGCATTCCAATCTGACTGACCCACCAAAACGTTCTTGCCTTCACAGGAGTGAGTCCCATGACCGCGTTGATCACAAAGAACGGAACGGCCGGAATCAGTCTCAGCATAAACAGATAAAAAGGACCTTCACGCTCCAGCGCCGAATTGAATGTCATCAGTTTGTCGCCAAAACGCTTCTGAATGGCATCCCGAAGCAGAAATCGACTCACAAGAAACGCGACCGTCGCTCCTGCAGTCGATGCGAAACTTACCAGCACAAGACCTGGCCAAAAACCGAAGAACCAGCCGCACACCAACGTCAAAACAGTCGCTCCCGGCAATGAAAGTCCAGTCACGGCGACGTAAACAAAGAATGCGGCGCTGTACGCCAGGATGGCGTGATCCTGCTGCAGTAGCCTAAGTTCGGTTTCTCGTATCGCCAATGACTGCAATGTCAATGAATCACGAAACTGGCTGTATCCGACGCCCGCTGCCGTGACGACCACGGCAATTACGAGAAACTTTTTCCGTATTGCCGGCGATGTGTGACGAGTGGTTGAATGCGGTTCCATTTCGAAAACGTCCACAAAAAGTTTCACCAGGACTCTGCGTCGTCAGACGCGCTTCAGAGGCCTTAATCTGTCAAGTCATCACACGGCCACCACGTCCTGCTGCCGGCGAAGATCGTGCCCAGTCGCGATCATCGCTTTTATTGGTCCGCTATGGCCGCGCGCGGCTAATTCAGACTGCCTGAGCAGCTGGATCCTGCTCCGGCCGTGCAGCCGAAGCAGTGTTTGTTGGTGACAATCGATCGGCTCTGCAATTCAGCGAGCGATTGGTCACTCAGATTAAGAATATTCGTCGCATCGCGACCGACGATTGGCAGGTCCAGCATCTGATTGAAGTCACAGTCAAAGAGATTTCCCAGCCAGTCCACCGACAGCATTGTGCGGCACATCAGCCCGTCCACAGTTGTCGGATTAAAGGCTTCCACCAGTTTCTGCATGTAGGCGTCGTATTTACCGCTTTCACTCAGATCTGCTAGAAACCGACTAATGGGCATGTTGGTGATGGTGAATAACTGAGTGAACTCAATCCCATACCGGTTTCGCAGCTCACGCCGGTAATCATCCTCGAGTTTCTGCTGCGACG
>JANPHT010000500.1:0-3309 GCA_031424595.1 Planctomycetota bacterium | reverse complement strand
CAAGGGCAACATGAAGGACGGCGAAGGGCGCGACATTGACTTTCGAAATACCGTAATCCTGATGACCTCAAATGCCGCGACTGACACCATGATGAAACTGTGTGCAGACCAGGAAACGATGCCGTCGCCCGAAGCGCTGGCGGAGGCTATTCATCCGGAATTGCTGAAGAGTTTCAAGCCGGCCTTCCTTGGTCGAGTCACCGTGATTCCTTATTTCCCGCTGAGTGACAGCATTATGCGACAGATCGCGTCGCTGAAACTTGGCAAGATCGCCCGTCGCATTCATGAGCACTACGAAGCGCCATTCACCTGGTCAGAAGCAGTGCTTGATCACATTGTCAGTCGCTGCACCGAAGTCGACAGCGGTGCGAGAAATGTCGACAGGATTCTGACCGGCACTCTGCTGCCCCAGATGTCTGCCGAGTTCCTGTCACGCATGGCTGAAGGAACAAAGATCACGTGCGCCAAAGTGGACATTTCTGCGGATGGACAATTCGTATTCTGTCTTGACGCATAATTTTCAGGCCGATCAGAACATTCAAAGTTTGTTTTGACTTTGCGAATGCCCGGAAGTGCAATACTGGTAAAGGCAATCAACGTCCTCTGAGATGAACTTCAGGTTATCTGGAACCCCATCATAAACCAGAAGGAAAATTTATGCCGCTCTTCGACAACAATGAACCGCTGGACGAAGACGATGACGAGGGCGTCGCTCTGCTGGAGGGCTCAGAAGATCTGAGTGACACCGCTTTGCTGTCGGCAAGTGAAGGGGGAAACCAGGAACCTGATCAGGTGATGATCAATGCGGTCAAGGTTGCGATGACTGATCTTAAGCGGGAGTGGAAAATTCCCAGTAAAGTGGAGGCGGCGTTCGCAGTTCTGTCCGGATTCGGTGCCATGGCTGCGGCTGTTACAGAGGGAATCCTGCCCGAACGACAGAATCTGAAGTGCCTGGTGCCGCCAAGCAAGAAACGCTGGGGTACGTTCGTCACTGCAACCATGGCGGCCGGTTATATTGAGTTAATTCCCGGGCTCAACATGATTGCCGGGCCGATTGCTGCGGCGGTCGCAGCCAAGGCAAAAATGAAGGACAAGCAGGGTGTTCTGCGGGCCGCCCTGACTCAACTTGGTGCTGGGGCGATCGATTCAACGCTGGAGGTTGTTTCAGCCGGGGCCTACTCCTTAGTTCTGTTAGCAACGGCATGGTTCACTTCTGCTGGCGCGATCTGGACGTTGGCGGAGTCCTACAAGGAGAGTTATGGCGAAAGTGCCAGGTTGTTCACAGAACGTGAAAAATTTCTCCGGGATGTGTATGAGAAGAACAAGGGCAAGAAGTTGAGTTTCGGAGTTAATCGAAAGGTTAACAAGTGCCTTGAGTGGTTGAACCGTCAGAACAAGAAATGCCTTGAACGCGGAAAACTCTATGAAGCCCTGGCTCAGGAAGCTGAGGCGAAGTGCCTGAAAGGAATCGACGCAATAAAGCGTAAGTTGCAGGGTGAGAAAGATCCCATGAAGCAAAAATTATTGGCGGATGACTACCAGAGTTCCAGCAGCAATAGTCTTATCTAGCTGAGATCAAATCGAGTTTTTTCTGTGGTGAAATGGTGGTCCCTTGCAATTAATTACAGGCTCAGTTGGTGAAGGTGGCACGAACGAGAAGCATGATGTTGCTCTTGTGCAGGCGATATTGCTGAAAACGACGAGAGCTGCAGCTCCGGTTCCTTCGTCCGGGACCTATTTGGCAACTTATGATGGCATCTACGGTAAGGACACCCTTGCCGCCATTCGCAGTTTTCAAAATGATCATGTGTTTGTGTCGGCACAACTTAAACAGTCGGTCGGCAATCCGAACGCCACCGCAGGGCTCGTTGTGCCGAACGATGCTACCTGGACCGAATTGCTGCTCAAGGTTCCCGCTGAGTTTTCAGATTTGCGTGTCCTCACTGACGGAAAAACCGTGTACGTCGCTGCCACGGACTCGCAGCGGGACGCCATGCTGGCCGCAGTTGGGGGCCTCACCTTTGCATTTGAGTTCCGGACGCGAGTTGTGGCGTGTATCAACCAAATGCACGCTTTACATGGAATCGCGGTCGGAGTTTGTCGAGATGGGGATCGGAGAACATTCCAGACCCAGTATGATTTGTTCACAAGCGGCCGCGGCGTCACTAACGCCGGGCCGGGCGAAAGTAATCACAATTTTGGCATGGCCTCTGACATTGGCTTCGCGGGCCTGCGGTGGCTTCGCAGCAACGGTGCCGTTGTTCACAACGAGACGAGCTGGCTGCACCAGCTTGATCCGCTGCAACACGGCACTTCGTCCGAGGCGGTTCTCTTTTGGGACGCATTGCGGACAGTTGGCACCAGTGCGGCAGTGGGGGCATTCCGCGGTCCAGTTCGAGATCGCCCGCATTTGCAGAACTGGAGTGACGCTGGTGTCGTTATGGCAGCGCGACTGGCTGATTTGCTGCAACGCTCGGGTACCATGCGCTGGGCTGCAGCGCATGGAGCGTACCAATGCGATCTTGGACTGGGCGGGGCACTGTATGCTGTGGGAACTGCGGCGCAGATCTGGAACTCACGTGCCACAATTACGGCCGCCATGTTGACACAGGCCAGGGCCGCAGCGGCCGCACGAGCCGTTCGCGCACCAGCAAACGCAGCGGCGGCGGAAGCCGTCCGGCGCGCCGCCGTCTCCGCTGCTGCACGAACGACTCAGGCACGGCAAGTGCCTGCGGGCAGGCAGCAAAATCGACAGCCGATACCTCCGGTTCGATCAACGCCTCCGGCGACAGCAGCTGATGTCACTGCGATGCGACGATCTCTGCGCGATCAGATGGATCTGGCGGACGCAAATTGGGAACAGTGGCGACCTCGTTAATCAAATCTCATCGTGAAAAAAGGGTGATCGTGAAAAAAGGTGTCAGGAACCGAATCGGTTGAAACAGTTCCCCCTTTTTCTGTTCTTTCGCTGTGCATGATCGAGAGACTCGGCACAAAGGTGAGCTTCATCAACAACGAAGTGAAGTCTCTCGATCAGTACTCCCAACGCATGCCGAGGCTGCGTGCTGAGATCACGCGTCAACAAGGGCACGTATTGTGGTGTGTTCGAGTCTCTTTGGTCATTCAGGTTGTAATTCCCGGATCACCAAAATCTGCAAATGAACAGATTTTAACCCGAACTTGAACCGCCATTCAAATAAAGATCCACAGCAGAACCCAGTGTTTTTCAATGAAAAGTCGTCATGAATTCTTAAAAAGGAAATACGGTATCTGGCTACGCATGGGTTGAAAGAAGTTCGAGGGCGCGGC
>JANPHT010000499.1:0-5493 GCA_031424595.1 Planctomycetota bacterium | reverse complement strand
GGCGGTGATCGAGGACTGTCAAATTCGAGACCCTCAATTCGAGTTTCAACGGTTTCAACCGAACAGTATTGAAAACGCTACTTTCCCGATCGACATTCACGGAGTTGTCAGTGCCAGACTCCTGAAGTCACGGGATTTCTTAACGGTGCCACAGAAAAACTGTGTCCACCGGAGATGCGAGGCGCATACTTGGCCGAGTTGGCAAACTGGTCGCTGTCTTTCCTCAAGAGTCCTCGTCATGAAAAAATTCTCCGGCGTAATTCCTCCAGTCGTTTCGCCAATGATGGCTGCCGATCAACTGGATGTCGATGCCGTGGGTCGCATCGTGGAGCATTTGATCGCCGGGGGTGTTTCCGGATTGTTTGTCCTTGGAACAACCGGTGAAGGTCCGTCGCTGACGTACCAGATGCGCTACGAAATGGTCGAACGAGTTTGCGACGAGGTTCGGGGACGTGTTCCGGTACTGGTGGGAGTTACCGATACCAGCCTGGCGGAATCCCTGGCACTGACGGAACATTCAGCAGCCTGCGGCGCAGCGGCGATCGTTGCTGCAGCACCGTTCTATTTTGATGTTTCGCAAATGGCTCTGCAGGACTGGTTTACTCAATTGGCAGACCAGTCTCCGCTGCCGCTCATGCTTTATAATATGCCGTCCTGTGTGGGCGTGAATCTTGATCTGAGTGTTGTGGGCGCTTTGTCTGGTCACAAAAATGTGGCAGGAATTAAAGACAGCGGTGGCGACTGGACCTATTTCCAGCATCTGTGTGATCAGTATCGTGATCGAGACGACTTTGTGATTTTCATGGGGCCGGAAGAACTGCTGGCCGAGGCTGTGGCAGCAGGCGCTGATGGTGGTGTGTGTGGCGGGGCCAACCTGCTCCCGCATGTTTACAGTCGATTGTACCTTGCCGCCATGCGGAAAGATGACGTGGAGATTGACCATTGGAAAAAGGTCATCGGCGACATGTTCGCTTCCGTCTATCGCGAGGACGACGGTCGGATGAAACTCATCCCCGGTCTTAAACTGGCGATGGAGGAATGTGGACTGTGCCGTTCGATTGTGGCACCTCCTCTGAGCTCTGTTGCCGATACACACGCCCAGCGGGTTCGATCGTCAATTCCTCGACTTTTGGCAGCCTGCGAATACTCGGCCGTTCATCGATAATTCCCAAAGGCAACGACCGGCTGAATTAACGCCGCGTGTCCTGCATTTCAGCCTGGCCTGACGTTGACAGCGAACCGGATGGCGATCACCATTCCCGATCATTACTCTCTTCAGGGTGAATAGTATAGTCCTGCGCCTTGGTAGTTTCGTGCCCTTGATCATGCCGTTGCATTCAGGGCCGGTACGTTGCTTCTGACCAGTCAAGCCCTTTTCAGTGTCGCGAGTTTTTCGGAATACTATGCCTTCTGATCCTCCGTCGCCACAACTCGCCAATGTGACTCTGGTGCGAGAACAACGTTCACGCGTGCGAGATTTGAGCGGCTTCAGGAAAGGGCACCAGGTCCCCACTGAGTGCTCCGAACACACAAACAGCTTTGTGAGTCGCATTGCATCTGAAGATCTGGCTCGGGATCTGGAGTCTCGTTTTTCCGATTTTCGAAAGCAACTGAAGTTCAAACGGGTCGAACTGCAGGTCACTGATCCTGAAAGCGGCGTCGGGCAGATCTCCACTCCCTGGTTCGATTATCAGGTGATCGCTGCGATTGCTCCTGACGATCCGGCGGCAGTGCTTTGGAGACGGCAAGTGGCCGAGTTTCGATCGCCTGTGGATTTGTTCTCATCAGCGTTTTCTTCAGTCTTTGGAAACATGTTTGACACCGTCGAACTCTTGCCGCCTTCCGGCATCGATCTCGCCGACTTCATCGACACGATCGAAGAACGAGGCCTTGAGTCTGTGTCGCTCGACTATGACCGGAATACCACGTGGTGCCACATCAACCTCAAAGGTGTTGCCGGGCAACTTCGCCTCACTGCCGATCGAATCGCCCTGGTGGTTGCTCAACCTCAGTCTCCCACAAGCCTGCTGGAGGCATTCTTCGCAGTTCGCGCGCACTTCTCCGGGATTGAGTGTTTTCAGGATTGAGCGGCAGTGGCATCACTGCCCTCCACGGAAGTTAAAATCATGAAGTGTCCACAGATTTTTCTGTACACGGCATTACAGAAAATCAGCAACGACGCTGTCAGCGATCAGCAGCCCTTCGCGAGTCAGTCGGAGTTGATCGCCGTTCAATTCAAGCAACCCGTTCTCCATGTGCTGCTGCATCTCTTCACCGGCCAGCGAGGTGAGATTGACGGAAAAACGAGCTTCAAATGACGGAACATGCAGTCCCTTCATGCGGCGGAGTGCCAGCATGATGGCTTCTCGCGCTTTCTCTTCGTTCGGCAGTTCTTCGCTCTCTTCGAGACACTGCTGCCCGTTACGCCAGGAGTTGATCCATTTCACCACACTGCGGCAATTTGTACTGCGAACACCGTTGACGTATCGAGCTGCACCGGGGCCGAATGCGTAGTATTCATCAGCATCCCAATAGACATTATTATGACGACACTGAAATCCACACTTTGCAAAACTGGACACTTCGTAATGTTCGAAGCCGTGGCCTTCCAGAATCCTGATTCCGTCCAGATACATCTCGCGTTCTAATTCATCCGGAAGCCTCCTCAGGGCACCGGCCCGCTCACGACGAAAGAACGCTGTTCCCTGCTCATAAGTCAGACCATAGGTCGAAGTGTGTTTCACCGGCAATTGCGTGAGCTCGGACACCGTTTTCGACCACGAGACTGCGGTCTGGCCCGGGACTCCAAAAATCAGATCCACACTGACGTTCGGAATGAACTCGGACGCTCGCTGAATCGTCGTTTTAGCATCGACCGACGAATGCGTGCGTTCCAGAGTCTTCAGAACATCATCGTCAAAGGACTGGACACCAAGACTCAGCCGATTGATTCCGTTGTCACGCAGGACCTCCAGTCGATCATTGCAAAGGCCATCGGGATTGGCTTCGATCGAATACTCCCCGCCTGGATTCAATCGGAAATACTGACAAACGACGTCAAATAAAAGCTGCAGATGATGTGGTGAGAGATGAGTGGGGGTCCCACCTCCAATGTAGAGCGTCTGGATGGGTTGTGGCTCTGAAAAATCCCGGCAAAGCCACTCAAACTCCTTTGCGAGCAGCGTCAGGTACTCCGGAATCAAATGGTCTCGATTAGCGACCAGAGTGAAGTCACAGTAACCACAATGGTGTAAGCAAAACGGAACGTGAACATAGAGTGCGCGCGGGAGGGAAGCGATGTTCTGAGGCGGAGCAGGATCGTCAGGCATCGTTCGTTTCGCTCTGGTGAAGCCCCTGCAGCAAGTAAACCTTACCTATGCTGCAGGACATTAAAAAAAAAGGTCGCTCCCACTTTCGCAGGAACGACCCATCGGAGCCAGGACTTTCAGTCCTTTTTAGTACATGTCTTCGTCGTGGCTATGTCCGCCACCCTTCTTGTCGTCCTTTGGCTTCTCAGCGATCAGAGCATCGCTGGTCAGCAGAAGAATCGACACGCTCGCGGCGTTCTGCAGGGCAGTTCGAGTCACCTTGGTCGGGTCAATCACACCGGCCTTGACCATGTCTTCGAACTTATCCGTTGCCGCATTGTAACCGAAGTTACCTTCGCCGTTAGCAACCTTCTCGCAAACGACGCCGCCATCCACACCCGCATTGTCAGCAATCTGAGTCAGCGGAGCACGGCAGGCACGAACGATAATCTCGTAACCGACCTTCTCGTCGTGGTTCAATTTCCCTGGCTTCACAGCTGTGGAGGCTCGCAGAATTGCAACCCCACCACCTGGAAGAATACCTTCTTCGACAGCAGCGCGCGTGGCATGCAGAGCATCCTCAACGCGAGCCTTCTTTTCCTTCATTTCGCTTTCTGTGGCGGCACCGACGTTAATCTGAGCCACGCCGCCAGCAAGCTTCGCAATTCGCTCTTCCAGCTTTTCGCTATCGTAATCGCTGGTGCTGTTGGCCAGTTCGCGACGAATCTGTTCGATGCGAGCCTGAATATCAGCCTTCTTTCCACCACCTTCAACGACGGTGGTGTTGTCCTTATCGACGACGATCTTGCGAGCCGTGCCCAGATCGGTCAATTCAATGCTGTCCAGCTTGATGCCCAGATCATCAAAGATCGCGGTTCCGCCAACCATGATCGCGATGTCCTGCAGCATAGCCTTGCGGCGATCGCCGTAGCCAGGAGCCTTCACCGCAGCGATCTTGAACGTGCCACGCAACTTATTGATCACCAGGGTCGCCAGGGCTTCGCCTTCGACATCTTCAGCAATGATCAACAGCGGCTTACCACTATTGACGACCTTTTCCAATACCGGAACCAAATCCTTAATGCTGGAAATCTTCTTTTCGTGGATCAGAACGTAAGCATCTTCGAGCACTACTTCCATGCCCTGAGAATCAGTCACAAAGTAAGGCGACAGATAGCCCTTGTCGAACTGAAGTCCTTCGACAACTTCGAAGGAGGTTTCCAGACTCTTGCCTTCTTCAACCGTGATGACGCCGTCCTTACCAACCTGCTCCATCGCATCTGCCAGAATCTGGCCGATCTCTGCGTCGCCATTAGCCGCCACAGTGCCGACCTGAGCAATCGCTTTCTTCGAACGGCACTCCTGAGCCATTCCACGCAGGTTCTCAATGATGTCGGCTACAGCCTTTTCCATCCCGCGCTTCATGTCGAGAGGACTGACACCAGCAACGACGGCCTTCAGGCCTTCATTGTAGATGGCTTCTGCCATAACGGTTGCAGTGGTGGTGCCGTCGCCAGCGACATCGCTGGTCTTGCTGGCCACTTCGCGAACCATTCGAGCACCCATGTCTTCGAACTTGTTAGGCAGTTCGATTTCACGAGCGACCGTCACACCGTCCTTGGTGACGGTTGGCGAGCCAAAACTCTTTTCAATGATCACATTGCGGCCGCGAGGGCCAAGAGTCACTTTTACGGCTTTGGCCAGCTTCGCGACACCGCGACGCATGGCTTCCTGAGCTTCCTGATCAAAGGCAATCATCTTTGCCATGTCGAACTTCTCCGATGAGAAAAATCAAAACTGTTGAATATCAAGAATGGAACTGTCTGGCTTCCGGCTATGAGCGTTCCACATGAATGACGAAATGTCATCTCTGGACTCATGGCCCCTGGAAACTACACAGTTGCCAGAATGTCACTTTCACGCATCAGCAAATAAGTCTTGTCGCCGACGATGATTTCGTCGCCCGCGTAAGAACTGAAGATCACTTGATCGCCTTCCTTCACGGTCAAAGGCACTTTCTCTCCCTTGTCGTTGACATGACCATCACCGACAGCGATCACTTCGCCGCGCTGTGGTTTGCCCTGCGCTGAATCCGGAAGCAAAATGCCGCCAGCTGTCTTTTCTTCAGCCTCAGCTCGCTTCAGCACAACGCGATCCCCCAGAGGCACAATGCGAGTGCCTGCAG
>JANPHT010000498.1:0-2105 GCA_031424595.1 Planctomycetota bacterium | reverse complement strand
GTCCAAAAAAATCTCGATGTTTTCTGGCTACAAATGTAATTTAGTAATGGACGATTTTTGACCAAATCCCAGTCTTCTACCGATCGAAGCTCATTTTCGAGCCGTTCAAGTTCGGGCTAAGTTTCAGCGTTGCCGGATACCAGTACGAAAACAAGTTGCAATTTGAGCAGAGAACGCGATCCTCGGCAACGTGATACACTCGGCATCCCGGCACTTGGGGAACGGGAAGATTGTTCTTTCCTTTAACCGCGTTGCGGGCCACCACTGCCCCAAATTCCTGATTGCAATGCGGACAGGTCATTCTCGAAAGTGCTCGTGCCTGTTGACGCCTTGACCAAACGAGAACGACTGCAAGGAATGCAATCATCAAAACGCCTGCCACCCACACAGCGACAGCCACAAGCCAGACGATCGAAAGGGCGATTTTAAGAATAGACTGTGCTGCCATTTTTAATGCGAACGACTCGGTTCAGCCGGTTGGCGCGATTGACTTGCCATGTGAGAAACCGCCGACGCCAACTCGGCTGGAACCGCTTGTTCGCCTGCTCTGTTTTAGAAGATCCATTCATACAAGACGAATGTCTCATTCATGACTGGATCTCGAACGAGCAGCAACAAATCTGTTCCTTCCTGGTGCGTTTCACCATACCCGTCGGAAACATAAACGATTGCTTCTTTGATATTGGGTAATGCCCACGCCTCTGGAATTGACTGTTGCAGCTCCTTGTACTTCACGTGTTCGGTAGTGGCTTCCTTGAGCTTCAGTTCTTCAATTAGACGGTCGATCTCGTCAGCTTGCCCGACGATCTTCCAGGCAAACTTTGAGTCGATAAAAGCATCATGTTTGTATGTTGTAATGGCATTTGCAATCTTTGGATACTTTGCAAGCAAATCGGCCATTGGCAACGGCCATTCAGTCCGATCGACAACGGTCGGTGAGGGCACGCATCCGAGGGAGAATGCCAGCGCCGTAAAGACATAGGTGGCAATTCGTTGTGGAGTTCCATCGCGCATTGGGTTTAAGGCGAACGTTAGCGTTAACTTCAACCGCAAAGGCTGAGGGTGGTTGATTATAAAGAGTGGACGCGGTTGTGGTTCAACGCCTTGTTGAACTGGAGGCGGGGCTGGTTCGAGGGAGTCAGCACCGCTATGGAGTTTGAGTTGTCCCAGGCTTTCCTTTCCGGGACTCTGCCATCATCAGTTCGGCTGTTTCACAGCGGATGAGTCAGGCAGGCTGACAGGCCTGGTCGTCGCGGTTCCGGGCATTGGATTTCCAGGATGCCGCGAGTCACAAATCTGACAGTCACGCCGGTATTACACACAGGGCACTGTTCCGGGTCAAGCCGATTCACCTCGGCCGGCTCTGCGTGGTGGCCGGCCGGAGACGATCGCCGCTCGGCTGCCAACTGTTCGCAAATCTGCTTTCGGACGTCGCCCGAACTGTTGGCGTAGCATCCACTGCGGCGAATCATCCGCAGGCCTCGCGGCGAAACGTGCTCAAACCAGCGGCTGAGAAAATCGCGAGGTGTCAGTTTCATCAACTGGATAGCCGGCCACCGATACACCGTGCGGATACCGTTCCTGAACCCGTACATTCCAGCGAACCCGCCCCACACGATTCAGCAGCGACAGGCACTTCGCCACCGTCATTGACGATGGCACCACCAGATCGCCAGAGGCGATGGCGGTCTTCAGAAAGTCACACAGCTTGCCGCGAAACACCGCGGCCAGCACCGGCCCTGGCAGAAAGCCCTGGCGAGTCGAGTGCACAAACCGACCGTCAGAATCCAGGCCACCGGCCGTCACAAGGCAGTGAACGTGGGGATGAATACTGAGATTGCGGCCCCACGTGTGCAGAGCCGAGATGATGCCGGGCTTCGCGCCCAGATACTTTGGATCAGCGAGCAGTGTTTCGAGCGTCTGTCGAGCCGCCTTCATCAGTCGTCCAGAAAAGCCCGCTCGGTTGAACTGCCAGAGCGTGTTGAGCTGTTCGGGCACAGTAAAGATAATGTGTGCATGATCGCAGGCAGAAGCTCGGCCGTGGTCTTCTGGAGCCAGTCGGCTCGCCGACCGCCTCGGCATTGGGGACAGCTTCGATGTCGGCA
>JANPHT010000497.1:0-1820 GCA_031424595.1 Planctomycetota bacterium | reverse complement strand
GCGTCGAGCATCCCCAAGGCATTGTCATAGCTTTGCATGGTATCCAAAGCCATTCCGGCTGGTACGAGTACTCATCACGGCGAATTGCCGAAGCGGGCTTCGCCGTCTATTTTGGCGATCGTCGTGGATCGGGTCAGAACGGATTTCAGCGAGGCCACGCGCCACATGCCATGCGACTCATTAATGACGTGCGAACGCTGACACAGCTTGCTCGTTCAGAGAACGCCGTTTCGCCGAATCAAAAGTTGCCCATAACGCTGATGGGAATCAGTTGGGGTGGAAAAATCGCCTCCGCCACTGCGGCACTCTTTCCACAGGAGTTTCAAAATCTTGCTCTGCTTTATCCCGGACTGGAGTCCAAAATTCGCTTGAGTCTTTGGCAGCGATTCCGGCTCAATCTTGCGCGAGACTTTGAGATCACAAGAAAACATATTCCGATCCCGCTGGAGGATCCAAAACTCTTTACCGATGTTGCTCAATGGCAGGATTTTATTCGAAACGATGCGCTTGCACTTCACACGGTCACCAGCAGTTTTCTGAATGCTGGCCGCGATCTTGATCGCCTTGTCGCTCGGCACGCGCCGCAAATTCAAATTCCCACCCTGTTGATGCTGGCGCAAAGGGATATGATCATCGATAACGCGAAAGTACGTCAGCGAGTCAACACTTTCGGATCTTCCGAGACCACCACTTACGTCTACAAGGGCGCTTATCATACGCTTGAGTTTGACTCGAATCGCGAAGCCGTTGTTTCCGATCTTGTCTCGTGGCTGATCAGCCATTTGTGACTGCCGCAGGGCCAGAAACTCGGCGATCAATTGGCCATTGTGCCCAGCAGAAATCTGGCTTGTTCGCGAGAAAGGGCTTCAGCACTGGAGATCAGTCGCAACTCACGTCTCCACCAACGAACAGTTTCAGGAGACGAGATTTCGATGCGGAACTTTAAGTCTTCCGGAGCATCAGCAAGTATTCTCCGGATGATGGCAAATTGAAAGCGATCCTCCGGATAAATGGGCGAGCGTGTTTGCTCCAGCGACCAGCGATCAAGTTTCACGGCACACCAATCATCCAGTGGCGCGGGGTCGGAAATGAAGGACTGAACGGACACAGGCAATGCACTTCGAGCGGTCTCATGAACGTAGAGAATCCATGATTCCGGACGGCTGGAATAGAGCTGCCACGAAGGCCAGTTATCGGCCAATGAGAACAGTCCGGATACGGGAAACAGCCAAACAGCGATTGTCGCAAGTCGGCGGCGATCAAATTCGCCACTTGGAAGTGTTGACTGTGGCAGATCCGTTCCCCAGAACAACGTCGGCACAATAAAAATAAAACAAAGGTTCCAAAGAAGAACGCCGGCATGATGATTTAATCCCAAAGGGCCCAGCGCCAAGAGCAGCAATGCGTGAAGCGATACGGCTCCGACGCATCCCCAACACTGCGTCCTTCGGAAAAGCAACAGCAGGCCAATCAACAATTCCCCTGATGTAAGTACGTGGCAGATTGCAACAAAGGCAGGCTCATTGGAAGTCAATCCGGTCAGCCCGAAGGTCGTCAACAACTGCCGCACGATCATTCCGGTAGCGCTGCCAGGAGGAGTTGGCGTAATGCGAGACAGGGCAGAGCAGACGTAAACAGTTGAAATCGTGTGCCGCATCACGGCCATCAGATGTCGTGAGGGGAGAAAGAGCAGGCTTCCGACATTGAGCAGGAATAGCCAGTGCCAGGGCTGCAGCCGATGTTGGTTCATGACAACCAACAGGAGACCCGTCAGCAATGCGGCCATCGCGGACCACTTTCCGACTCGACTCGATTCTCGG
>JANPHT010000496.1:0-6171 GCA_031424595.1 Planctomycetota bacterium | reverse complement strand
CCGACCCACCACCCCCCGACTCCGCTCCCCCTGACTTCGCTTCGCCTGACTTAGATTCGCCTGACTTAGCTTCGCCTGACTTAGCTTCGCCTGACTTAGCTTCACCTGACTTAGCTTCACCTGACTTGGCTTCGCCTGACTTAGCTTCGCCTGACTTGGCTTCGCCCGACTTGGCTTCACCTGACTTGGCTTCACCTGACTTGGCTTCACCTGACTTGGCTTCGCCTGACTTGGCTTCGCCTGACTTAGCTTCACCTGACTTGGCTTCACCTGACTTAGCTTCACCTGACTCGGCTTCACCTGACTTGGCTTCGCCTGACTTGGCTTCCCCTGACTTAGCTTCGCCTGATTTGGCTTCGCCTGACTTGGCTTCGCCTGATTTAGCTTCGCCTGACTTGGCTTCATCCCTCGTCTGGTTATCGTTTTTCTCATCAGGGGATGTTTGATCTGGGTCATCACCTTGCTTTGGCTGGGAACTGTCATTTTTGGGCTTTGATGGGTCCGATTTAGGCTTCTTTGAGGCTCCTGAAGCATCCTTCGGCTCTAATTTTGGTTGCTCGGATTTCTTCGGTGCGGAGCCTTCTGGAGATATGTCCGCCGTCGTGCCTTGAGGTTCTTCAGCCTTGGGTCTCTCCGATGAGTTAGGTTCCGGCTTTCCGGATGGTTCGTCCGTTGGCTGTGGCGCTACTTCTTTGTCAGGATCCTTTTTCCCGTCTGTGCTACTGGATTTCTGATTGCTAGCTTCGCCCGCCCTTTCGGGGTCGTCCTTGGCAGGGACTTCGGATGCAGGTTCTTTTGTTTTGCCAGGTTCAGTCGGCTTCGGTGAATCGACAGCAGTGGCTGAATCTGTTGGCTGTTTCTCGGAAGTGTCGCTCGGCTGGTTTTCAGTACGCTGCTGAGAATCGACTGGCTGTCCATTCGACTGGTCAGGCTCTTGTTTTTTGGTGTTTGAACTTTCATTCGAACGATTACCAGACTGTGGAGGAGTCGAAGCCTCTCCGGAATCGTCCGGTTCCTGATTACCTTTGCGATTCATCTCCTGAATCAGCTTCTGCAACGCTTCATCATCATCCGCGCGGCGTTTATCGGGTCTTTCTGGTTCAGGTTTAGCTCCGGGTTGACGTTCAGTAGCGGATCCTTCAGTAGCGGATCCTTCAGCAGCGGAATCGGGATTACCGTCGGAGGATTTCGGGTTCTCCAGGGGTGGTGCGGGATTCTGTTCCGGTGGCGGATTCGATTCGTCGGGATTCTGCGGTTCGGCTGATTCATCCAGGGGACTTGCAGCGGCTTGGCGGTCCTTCAGCTGTTGCTGCTGTAGGTAGCGATCTTCAGCGAGCTGTTCCTGAACGGCCTGATCGCTGATCGGACCTGTCACCTGGACATTTAAATCGCCCGTACGCGACTGATTGCCAAGCGGCGGCCGGTTATCTCGCGCCTGAACATGATACGTAACGATATCACCTGGATTTAACTTCAGCGCCGCTAGTCGAAAATCCCAGCTCTCAGCCCATCGCTTCGGCAACGAATTCTTTGACGTATCGAGCAAGACCTCGGATGGCTGAACCGGCGTTCCATTGACGGAATAGTGCAAAGTCACAGATCGCAATAGAAAGTCGGGATCTTCAGCTTCGACCAGCAAAGGAATAATCGCATTGGCCGCCACCTGAAGGTCACGAGTTGGATCGAGCAGCTTCACGACAGGCGGCTGATCCCTGCGAATTTCCATCGCGTAAACGACGGGTTCGGGATCTGAATTGCCATCCGCGTCTGCGACCATGATTCGATAGAATTTTGGCAAACTGCCATCTTCACGACTCTTGAGTTTTAGTTCGACAAGCAGCGATCGGTCCTTGATGGACATGGAAAGTTCTTCACCGCGAATCGGGAACGCTGCATCGTCGGAAAGCTGCAGAATCGCAGACTCCACGGGGACATTACTTTCGGCAAAGATCGTGACAGTAGAATCTTCCCATGCCTCAATTGTCCCTGAAGAATCCACACGTTCGGGAAGATTCATATAGGTTGGATACTGATACTTCACTTCGAGCACTTGAGCCGTCGGCGGCTGATCGACCGCGATAGTAAACAATTCGGAGGTTGCATCACCCGCGACGACTCGATAACGCAGATTCTGGCGGATGCCGCGATCGCCGTCGCCAACCATCAGAGCTTGAAAGCGGTTTTGATCGTCCGTCGATCGCATTTTCAGGGGTTCATCGACAAATCGCCGATCGGCTGTGGTGAACAGAACTCGGACGTCTTCCGGAATGACGCCCGATATGTCGGCAAGGAATTCGATTTGCGATCCTGCTGGAACCTTCTTGTTACCCGGCTGAACTGATTCAACCACCGTTCGAGTTGCCACGTTGGCCGTCGCCAGAGTGAGTGGTCTCAGCAGACTGATCGACTTTGGACTGAAGACCGCGTAGAGGCAAGTCATTAGTGTGACCGCGAAAAGTGCGGTGCCGAGCCGGATCAGCAGGCGTCGGTCAATCGCTTCATCGACGTGGACTTCAGCCAACTTGACGGCGGCTCGCTTTTCCAAAGAACGCTGGATGGGAGAGTCGACTTTCAGCCCACCAGCCTGTAAATCGACCAAAGCCATCAGGCTGCCTTCCAGACCCTGGGAGGATCGGTCAAGCATGCGAGCGGCATACAGCGGATGAATCGTGCGAAACCAGGGCCGCAGTACGTAACTGATCAGGATAGCTGCGCAGAGAGACACCACGATGACCAGCATTCCCGCGCGAGTCCAGGCATTGAAGCCGCCGTCAATGACCCAGTGATCCAACAGGGTAAATATGAGCAAATAGCCAACAAGCAAGAGCCCGGCCAGAACACTGGCCGTCAGCAAGTCTGTGGCCTTGATGCGGCTGCGTGCCTGTCCGAGCTGGTACTGAATGAATTCATCAGCGTCGGCATAACCGTGCTGAGCATTTTCGGAAACAGTGGCCACGATTCGGAATCCTTCGCTGAACTGCAGGTCGACCCGTTTCGGGTTGGCCCGATAGCATCGCTCGAAAGTCGACCGTTCCTGCTTGGCCGGCTCTCGTTGCGAGAGAGATCACAGACGTCGTTTTGTTTCTCTAACGTTCCGTCATTCCTGGAGTTTATCGGTCTAAAAAGCGTTTCGGCAGTGAAAATAAGGCGAACGGACGGAATGTAAGGACTTTGGCTGGCTGTTTCTTTGGCGGTTTCTCAGGAAATTGCTCCTAAACCGCAGATGCAGCGAAAAGCGGGCGTGGCTAAACTGCATGCCGGTGCTTGCCATTGCAAACTGAGTAAACCTCTTGCTGACCGAAAGTTACCCGATATGAAGATGCTTCGTCTGGTCCTTCCACTGCTGTTCGTGACTGTCGGAACGACGCCGCCGCTTTTTGCCGAAAAACCGGCCGACCTTGCAATTGGACTCAAGCCTTTGGCTTCAATTCTTGCAGGTAAGGAATCGCAATTCGACGTCTCTGGCAAAGTGGAATTGCCAATCGACGGAAGCTCTCAGACCATTGATATCAGCATCATCCGATATGACGATGAGTGTTTTGACCTGACGCTGGCTCATCCTGAGTATGCAGTGACTATCCGTCGTCGAGCCGATATAACGGCACTCGCGCTACCGAAGCATGGCACCGTGTTTATTGGGAAAGGCGAAGTTGCCAGCGAAGACAGTTTGAAGCCTCAGGCAATTGCCGAGCGATTGATTTCTGATCACTCGAAGCTGACTCAGATCCGATTCGGTCTTGCCATACTTGCCGCGGGGGACGTCGAAGGCACTCTAAGAGGGCTGCTGGCGGATGTCGGTGTGCAACATGATTCCGCAGCGGGAACGTTCTCTAATGGCAATACAAAGGTTTCGTTTCCATCCGATCAAACGATGGAGGCGAAAATCAACGACGTTCATTTCACGCTGACAACAAGAATGGAAGTCACTTCCAAACTGTCTGCGGCAGAATGGCCCGGCCTGAAAGTCACCGAGCTGCCTCGCGGTGAGCTCGAGCGAACTCTGGTGCGAGGTATTCGACGGGCAACAGAAATTCTTCACCCTGGCGATTCGTTGACCAAGCCGTCGATGAAGCCACGCGTGACAGAGCACGGCGAATTGAAATGGGTGGATGGTCAGCGAGTGGCCGTTCTATGGGGAACACCGGAGCAGATCGGGATGGCTCACGGCGAGTTGCTGCAGGAGGAATCTCGTCGCTGCATCGAATCGGTTCTCTACAGCTTTGGCACTGCCAACGTTATCCGGACCGGTCGCTGGTTCCGCCAGGATCTGCAGGATGCCTACGCTCGACTATCACCGCACATTCCCGAACGTCACAAACGCGAGACACAGGCACTGGCCGCCTCGCTGGGCCTGGAACCTGAAATTGTGGAAGCACTCAACGTATTTCCCGAACTGTTCCATTGCTCCGGGTTTGCCGTCTTCGGATCGGCCACAAAGGACGGCAAGTTGTATCATGGTCGAGTGCTCGACTACATGACCACCATTGGTCTGCAGGATGCCGCAACGACGTTTATCGTGAAGTCAAAAGGCCAGATTCCTTTTGCCAACGTCGGGTACGCAGGCTTTATTGGCAGCGTCAGTGGCATGAACGCAGAAGCGATTTCACTCGGCGAAATGGGCGGACGCGGCGAAGGTCAATGGGACGGTGCTCCGATGGCCACACTGATGCGAAGGGCGCTCGAAGAATGCGATACACTGGCCGAAGTTCAGGAACTCTGGACCAACAGCCCTCGGACCTGCGAGTACTACTATGTCTTCGCTGACGGAAAGACGAACGAAGCCGTGGGTGTATCGGCAACTCCGGAAGCCATCGAGTTTATCAAGCCCGGCCAGACGCACGAACGGCTCGGTGAAGGAATCAAGGACGCGGTCGTTTTGTCGGCAGGCAGTCGACTGGACGAGCTACGTCGCCGCGTCACCGAAAAGCATGGACAGTTTGACGCGGAACTCGGTCAGTGGCTGATGAGCCGTCCGGTGGCGATGGAGTCCAATCTTCATAATGTGCTGTTCGTCCCGGCAGACGGAGTTCTCTACGTGGCCAATGCGAGCCATGGTAAGCCCGCAGCAGAGATGCCCTACATGAAGGTAGATCTGAAAAAGATGCTGAGCGAGATGCCAAAAGATCAACCGGCAACGCGTGCGGCCGCGAAATGACCCAGTTTGTGGAGTGAGTCGTGGTTTGACCGGGCACCATTCGTTCTGATTGATGTTACAGCCCCCCGACAATCCGTATGCAGCGCCTCAGGCCAACGTCTTTCCCATTGGACAAGAACGGAGAAGGTTCCATCGGTCTGGAGGGCTGTTGATTGTCACGCTTTTTCATGTAACGGTGTTGGCGATCTGCCTCACGCTGGCAGGCCTTTTCTCATTGGGAATCGCCCTGTCGAATGAGTGGGGTCGGGGTCCCGTGTCAGAAGATGTACTGGGTCTGATAATTCTGGGATTGGTCCCCTTTCTGGTACTTGTCTTATTTACAGAGTTTCGCGGTTTCCGGCCGACGAGGCGCACGGAACGATATTCTCTCTACGCCGTCTTGTCGGCAAGTTGGCTGCCGATCAGCGTTGGCTGCTATTGGCTACTCTGGTTTGTCCGGCATGCCAATCGGGAGTATTTGAACACAAGTATTCTCTGGTTTACGCTGGCCCTTATCTGGATCGCTTCGGTTGGACTTCGCACGTGGCTGGCGTTTAGAAATCCGGGAAACATGTCCAAATCGGTGTTTAGTGATGAACCGCCGCTTGCGTGACAGCATTTGTGGCGAATCGCAAATACGACAATTCCAGAATTCGCTCCGCTGATTTCCCATCACCGTACGGATTCACATCGACTTGCATTGCCTGATAGGCATCGTGGTTTGTGAGTAACTCGCGGGCTTCGCGGAAGACTCGATCAGGATCAGTGCCTACGAGCTTTGTCGCACCAACTGCCAGGGCTTCCGGGCGTTCGGTGGAATCGCGAGTGACCAGCACGGGCTTTCGAAGTGACGGAGCTTCTTCCTGCACACCTCCGGAGTCGCTCAGAATCAGGGTCGCCTGGTCCATGAGCCAGATAAATTCGGGATATTCGGCCGGTGGAATCAGATGCACATTGCTGCGGCCACAGAGAATCTCATACACCGGGCCGCGGATGTTCGGATTCAAATGGACCGGATAGACAAACTGCACCTTCGG
>JANPHT010000495.1:0-14062 GCA_031424595.1 Planctomycetota bacterium | reverse complement strand
CGATCACTCGCATCGCCAGTGTGCGGGGAGAAAGTCACATCACCGAAGTCTCTTCTCCCGGAACTGCGTCTGGATTCAGTCTTCCAGCCAGCGAAAGATTTCGAGTGCTTCGTCCCCACGCGCGTGGCGGACTTGGGCAGATTTCGATCGCGGAAGACCGGGAACTCCACCGTGAAGTGGCGCTCAAAGAAATCCAGCCGGAATTCGCTCGCGATGCCAGCAGTCGTTCGCGATTTCTTATCGAAGCGGAGGTCACCGGGCGACTCGAACATCCGGGAATCGTGCCGGTTTACAGTCTGGGGACGACTTCCGAGGGAACACCATTCTACGTCATGCGGTTCATTCGCGGTGACAGCCTGAAGGATGCGATCTCACAGCTCTTCGACCAGTCTGCACAGTCTTCTCCGAATGAGCGGCGATTGCTTTTGAAGAAGCTTGTTCGACGGCTGGTCGATGTTTGCAATGCGATCGAGTACGCGCACAGCCGAGGCGTCCTGCATCGCGATCTCAAGCCCGGCAATATCATGCTGGGTAAGTACGGCGAAACACTTGTGGTTGACTGGGGCCTGGCAAGAACCGGCGCAAAATCGCCCGGGCGAGGCAGCTCAGAAGAAGCCACCTTTGTTCCGCTCTCCAGCGACGTATCGTCTGAGACTCGCATGGGGTCCGTTGTTGGTACGCTGGCGTACATGAGTCCCGAACAAGCGGAAGGCCGTCTGAATGATCTTGGCCCCGCTACGGACGTATACAGCCTTGGAGCTACTCTTTATTGTATTCTCACGGGACAGCAGCCGGTGCCGCGCCAGGGCGCAGAAGAAATGATCAGGATCGTGCGCGGGGGACTGATCAAGCCGCCGCGCGAGATCAACGCGGGGACTCCTGCGGCACTCGACGCGATCTGCCGGAAAGCGATGGCCACGGAGATCGCTCATCGTTACCGAACGGCCAGCGAACTGGCGAACGAGCTGGAACTCTGGCTGGCTGATGAACCCGTCTCCGCCTTCCGCGAACCCCTCACCGAACAAGCGCTCCGCTTTGCTCAGCGTCATCGAACGTTTGTGACTTCGACTGCTGGAGTTTTCGCGACGGCAGTTGTTGCCCTGCTGGTGATCAATGCGCTGACGCGCAGGCAAAACGCTCACCTGGAGGTGGCTCGAGATCGCGCCGTTGCGAATCTTCAACAGTCGCAGCAATTGGCAATGACCGTCCTGACAACCGCCGAGGAAAAGCTCTCCAGCGCACCGATCAGCAAAGCCGATGCGTATCGTCTGAGGAAGAACCTTACCGAAAAGTCGCTGGAAACGTTTAAGAGCATCCATGCGCAGAATCCGGAGTCTCGCAGCGTCGCCAGGGATCTTTCGCGGACGGCCAGGATTTCCAGTAACCTGCATCGTATGACGCGAGGCTTTGAGCTCGCTGATCAGGAGATTCAACTTTCCCTTGATCTGCAACGAGCAATTCCGGAAAGCGAACGCACCAATGCCGAGACCGAATATTTGGCAGTCACGTACCGCGATCTTGCGACTCTGAGAAACTCAGAAGGTAGATTGGCCGACTCAGCAAGTGCCCTGGAAACAGCGAGGAATTTGATATCGCCTCTGCTTTCTCAGAAGGGTGTGTCAGACCAACTGCGGATTGCTGCCGCGGGAATTGATGTGGAGAACATCGCTCTGCAAATCGAATTCGCTGATTATGCATCAGCCATTAGCAGCCTCGAATCTGCAATGGCGGTTTATGGCCCGCTGTTTGAAAACAATAAGCTCCCAGGTGGGGATCGTTACATCTACATGCTGCTGCGAGCAAGGGAAGTGTTTTTGCTTAAAGAACTAAAAGAGTTTGAACGAGCGGTCACTGTCGGCAAGGCGTTACTGGAGGAATCACGCAAATGGGCGGAGGCGGCTCCGCAGGACGACACGATTCGTGTCGCACTTGGTCGTAGTCTGTACTGGCTTGGTGAATCCCTGCTGATGCGACAAACCGAACTGTCAGTCGCTGGCCGCTACGTCGCCGAAGCGGTGGAAGTCTTAAGCCCCTTAGAATTAAGCGAAAACAGTTCCGCTCGACTGGCGTTAGGCGATGCCCTGAGAATTCAGAGTCAGTGTTTTCGCAGTCAGAATGATTCAGATAATGCGAAGACACGTATCACACGATCGCTGAAGGTGCTGAATGAACTGGCCACCAAAGCCGAATCCGCCGACAACTGGGAAGCGATTGCCAAAGCCCTGCTGGAGCAGGCCGAAGTGGCACGAATGACAGGTCAGGAAGACGTTGCGCGCCAGGCACTTCAGGAGGCCAAAGCAAAGCTTCAGCTCGCATGCAACAAATCGCCCGACAGTAAAACAAAACGGCAACTGCGGGAACAGTTGCCTTAGCGTCATGCCGAATAGCGAGTTGACTCAAAAATCCGGGGCGTCAATGATGATCTCACTTTCAATCGTCGACTCCGCCGGATCATTCTCTCCTGGATGAAGAGTCACAAAGATAGCAAGTATCTCTCCATCCACGATACTCCTCACACCAGGTCCCTGCCCGTGGTCCGAGGAATACTTGAGTTGTGCAACCGCCTTTGATCCTGTGACCTTAATTTTCCCCTGCCAAAATGCGTGAGCATTTGCATTCAGCCGTGGGTCTTCGTCAAAGATTTTAATCCAATTGCCAGTGGCAAGATTGTCGCCACTAATCCACATTCTCGAATTTCCAATCGGCTGACCACCGCCATTCACTTTTGTCGACAGCGTTAGTCCACCAAACTTCAAAACTTTATTCGGCATGCTGACTTCTCCATTTGGGTCTTAGATCTCAGGACCATCAATGATGACTTCCTGTTGATTAATCTGATTGTTGACCGGCTCCGTGATTTCGTCAACGGTCACCGTAACGTGGACAGGCAGAAACTCGCTGACCAGTGCCCGGTCAATCTTCTCATCGCCTGCTTCTGCGATCAATGTAATCGGTGGCGTATTCACTTTGACTTTCGCAAGGGCTCGTGTCCCTTCGGCATTCACTTTTACAATAGTGCCTTTCCAATAAAGCACACGATCTGCAACCGCGTTCCCCTCAGCATTGATCGGCTTCTTATTCCAGATTCGCACGGACTGCAATTCTTCCAGTCCTTCACCGTGAAGCCAGATCCTGGAAATCGCACTGTTCTTTGTGCTTAATGAAATCCCGGATGTGCTGAGTTTTAGTCCCGCCATCGGCTGTTTTTTTTATAAGTGTTCGATTACCCACTACGATTGAATTGCAGCCCCTGATGATGGCAAACAAGAATTCGAAACACAACTGCTCCCTGATGCATACGTCGCATCCGCTGAAGCATGATCCGCTCCGGCAAAAACCGCTGCATTTCAGCACAGCCGATTGAGTCAATTTTCTGTTGGCTGCACGTCAGATTCATCGCATCTTCACTGACCGGCTGAGTGTGATCTGAAAAATCCAAACGAACGGCTCGATCCTCAAAAACTCCCCTCTGCAGTTCCGAAACTTTCGTCAAAGGCCTTGCAGGTTGTTCGTTCCATACGTCCCGCAGGACCAGTGAACAGGAAAGCTCTTCGTGCTGATATCTTTGACATGGATAAACACACCGCGAACCAGGCTGCTTCTGCAGCCCGGCAGGCGGCGATACCATCACAGATTGATCTCCGGGCAGGGACTATTAACCGGATTGCTGCTCATCGCCAGCCTGGCCATTGGCGGCGGTACGGCGATTGCGATTCCGCTTGAAAACAACGACACACCGTCAGAAGCCGGGAACGCAGAATTCAGAAGGCCACGCAGTTGGCTCGATCCTCTGAAGTCCTCTGCGAAGCGAATTGATACCTCAACAGACGCTCCGCCGCAGGTCGAATCGGACTTCGACCTGTCCGAGTACACTCACGGGCCCGCTCAGTCCAAGTCGCCGCCAATCAGCCCTTTTAGGATGGTGACTCAAACTGATTCGCAGCAGATTTCAGTATCTGCCGAACGAAAATTTGCAGAGGAATCGGAAACCCAGGCTCAGGAAATCTCCAGTCGAATCGTTCAGCAGCCTATGACGGCCGAGGGCGTGTTCTCGGAATGCCCACCAAATTGTCAGCAGGATCTTTGCTGGCAAATTCTTCCCAAGGGCTTGATTTATAAAACTTACCTGGCCGGTGAGAAGGAACCTCGCATGCAGTTCGTGTCTTTCTATGACACGAAGAGCAAACGTTCGGTCTGGGATGCTGTGCTTGGTGGTCGCGCAGGAATCCTGCGGTACGGAAACGCTTCTGATCCAAACGCAGACGTTTTCCAGCTTGATCTTGAAGGTGCTGTGTTTGCCCGCGTCCTGCCGGAAGAAACCAGTGCGATGCTGGAAGGTTCGGATTATCGAGTTGGACTTTACGGAACCTGGAAATTCGGCCGACAATCATACCGGTTTGGATACTATCACATCAGCTCGCATGTCGGTGACGAGTACCTCCTGGCACATCCGCTGTTTAACCGGATCAACTATGTGCGAGATTCCTTGCTGGCGGGGACGGCCTATCAACTCAGCGACGCCAGCCGGATCTACGGCGAACTGGGTTACGCTCTTGGGGCAGAGGGTGGAGCGAAGCCATTTGAGCTGCAAATCGGCGCGGAACATGCGCCGGTGGCGAGGACACCGATGACCGGTGCGCCGTTCGTGGCGGTCAATGGTCACTTTCGTGAAGATTTCAACTTTCAGGGCGGAGTCAATATCGTTTCAGGCTGGGGCTGGCAGGGCCCGGAAACCAAGCGACGCTTGAGACTGGGCCTGAACTATTACAACGGGCCTTCGCTTCAATATGAGTTCTTTGACCGATGGGAGAACCTTGTCGGTGGAGGAATCTGGCTGGACTACTGAGCCGAAGAGTCAGGATTGAATCCCTCAGCTGAACTTGTCTTAGCGGCTCCGTCGGCTGGCTTATCAACCATCGCTTCGCGAATCTCGAGGGCTCTGGCGTGGTCAGCTTCCGCTTCCGCGACGGATCCCGCTTCACGGCGCTGCGTGGCCCGTTTTTCGTACGCGTCAGCCACCTGATTATCGAATCGCCCAGCGGCCTCGAAGTCCGCGATCGCCAAATCAAGGTTCTCAAGTCGCATCCAGAGATCTCCACGAAGCGAATAGGCTTCCTGAGAAGGCTCTGACACCAGCGACTCATCGCAGTCAAGCATCGCCTTCTGAAACTCCCCCGTTCTGACCCACGCAACAGCTCGATCGAACAGCGCTTCTGCATTGCCCGGATTAACGGTTAAGGCTCGACTGAAATCCTGAATAGCGGCACCGTATTGTTCACCTGCCATCAGGTGCTGTCCGCGACCAATCCAGCTTCGTGCGTCAGTCACGTTGCGTGTCGCCTGTGTCGTGAGTGTGTTCAGCTGATTGAGCCATTCAATCTTCTTTGCGTCCTTCTGAGCATCGGCGAAGCGATTCTGCTTCACGAGCGCCGCACGATGATGATTGACCCAACGGGCATCCATCGGATCCAGTTCCATGGCCCGCGCGAATGACTTTTCTGCTTCGCCGAAGTTTTCCTGCTGCAACGCAACAAGGCCACAATTGTTCCACGCTGTCACATAGTCATCCTTCAGGCGAATCGCCTGCTTGATGTCGGACATAGCAGAGTCCAGTTGAACGAGTTTCAGGCGTGTGAACCCTCGATTATTCCAGGCATCGGACAGCTTGCGATCCGCTTCAATGGCCGCAGTAAAGTCAGCTTCTGCCGTTTTGTAATCCTTGGAAGCCAGAGCGAGGAGGCCTCGATTGTTGAGGGCCGGCGCGTGCTTCGGATTCAGCTCCACCGCCTTATTGAAATCGGCTCGAGCTTCTGCAGCAAGTCCCTGCGACATCAGAAAGTAGCCGCGGAAATTATACAGATCAGGGTTCGTCGGCGCGAGTCGAATGGCGGTGCTGAAGTCCGCTCGGGCATTGGCGTTTTCACCCAGCAACGAATAAACATCGGCTCGCATCCGAAACAGCGTGGCATCTTCCGGAGTAATCCCGATCGCCTGGCTGAGCGATTCAATCGCGACGCTGTTTCGACCTGCAACGACGGCTGAGTTGGCACGGGCAATCATCTGTTTGACGGCTACTGCATATTGTTCCACAGTGGGAACAGCAGCAGTGCCTGAATTGATTGCGGCGCTCGGATTGGAAATCGACAGAGGGATGCCGGCCGAAGTCGATTCTGCATTTTTCGAATCAGCACCGCACCCCAACAGGGCAGTACCAGCCAGTAGTGCTATTGCCGTGAGACGCATCGTGTCGCTCCATCGAAGAATTGGACTTCCAAGTCGTGTGCCTCTGTGCGGAAACGGACAACGACTCCTGCCAGCGGCGCGATTCCGTGCGTCCTACCCGGCAATTCCGCCTTGTAGTCCGAATTCTGCTTTAGTGTCAATTCGACTTTGCGAACTGCGAACACCGACCCCGCACGCAAGACAGTCCACCGCTGTGTTTTCGTGGGATCTGCGTGTTAATCGGTCCATCGGCGATAAATCGGCGGTATTTCAGCAAGTCCTCTTTGAAGTGAGGCAGCCACGGGTCAGTTGTCACCCATCGACCAGATCATGGAGTGATCCGAGCGTGATCGCTGACGCGGATCGGGAAACAAAGGCAACAGGTCGTGGCTATTAGCGATGGTCGCCTAACGATGGTCGCCTAACGATGGCCGCCTAGCGATGGTAGCCAAGAGACGTCATGACGTCGAATAGTTCTTCGAATGTAATGAAGCGACGACGGTATGCGACTTTGTAATCGTCGATCGCGTTTGCAAGTTCGGCAACTTCCGGACGGGCGGAGCGATCGCCATCGCGAAACTGACGACGTTCTGAAGTTGCAGGTGCTGAACCCTGGTCGCGTTGACGACGATCAATGAAAGACGTCGCAGGAGTTTCGAGAAGTATTTGTTCAGCCATTTCAGATCTCACATGGATTCAGAATTGTAAGTCAGCAGAGAAATTCGGCTGAACTTTTTAATTCACCCTGAACCATTGGTTGAGTTTTCCGAACCGGCAAATACCTTTCCCTGCCATCATCGCGTTTCATGGTGAACCCCGCCGCCGTTCGGGGGGTTTGAACAATCATGACGACAATAGCGATTATCCAGACGCAAGGCAGAGCTTCCGTTTGCCACCGGGCTGTTACTCGACCTTCAGCGGACGAAGCATCAGTTCCACAGTGGCTTCACGCGGCGATTTGGACTCGAACAGAACCTGATACACCTGCGTCGCGATCGGCATATCGATTGCTTGTTCCACGGCGATTTGATGCACACTCCGAGCGGTCAGGACGCCTTCCGCGACAGCACTCATCGACTCCTGAATCGCCGCCAGTGTTCGTCCTCGCCCCAGTCCCTCTCCAACAGCTCGATTTCGACTGTGCAGACTGTTGCAAGTCGTCACAAGGTCACCAAGTCCGGCGAGTCCATAAAAAGTGCGTTTATCTGCCCCCAGTGCCGCTCCAAAACGAACCATTTCTGCGAGCCCGCGGGTAATCAACGCGGCTTTTGCGTTGTCGCCGAACTCCAGTCCATCGCAAATCCCAGCAGCAATCGCAATGACATTTTTCAAAGCAGCGCCCAGTTCGACACCGGTCTGATCCGAATTCGCATACACGCGGAGGAACTCGGTCGACATGAGTGTCTGGATTTGCTCCGCCGCAGGCAGTGATTCACAGGCGGCAACGACGCTGGCTGGCTTCTTCTGTGTAATCTCTTCCGCATGACACGGTCCACCGAGAACGACGACCGGACGAGTTCCGGTAATCTGCTGAATGATCTGGCTCGGGCGAAGCAGAGAATCGTTTTCAATCCCCTTGATCGCGCTGACTAGTAATGCTGATTTCGGAATCAGTGTCGCCATACTCGAAAGGGCCTCACGTAATCCTCGAGTGGGAATACAGATCACGATCACCTCAGCGTTCTGAAGCGCTTCCACCGGATCCGCGGTGACCCTGATCGCGGCCGGCAGTCGCACATGAGGAAGCAGGCGACTGTTTTCACGGGTTTCGTGAATATGTCGGGCGAAGGTTTCGTTGCGGGCCCACAAGCGAACGTGATGTCCGGACTGTTGTGCCAGAATCCAGGCGCAAGCGGTACCCATCGCTCCAGCCCCGAGAACAGTCGTGATCGACATGAAATGCATTTCTGAGAAAGGTTCGGCGTGGAAGCACTATGGCAAACCGTTGAGTTTACGAATCACCCACTCCGCTGTCAGCAGAGTGAAGAAAATCAACAGAACCAGCCAGTGATCCCAAAGAGTTCGCTCCTGAATTCTCTGGGCAGTCTGGTCTTTGGGCTGCACAAGGGAGACCAGTTTTTCCGCATCAAACGGTTCAATCAGTTCTCCGCCACTCAAGTCTGACAGTTGCTGCAGCAGTTCTCGATTGCAGCTGACATTTGCAAGCTCAGCAGAAAGATGCCGGCGAACCATCATTTCACTCTGCACAGCTTCTTTCATTGGCAATGTCCCGCCTGTCACCTGCAATTCGATTCGCCAGGCACCGGGACCGACTCGAGGAAGGCGACCAGTAAATCTTTCCGGAAACTCCGAAGACGACTGCAGAACTGTCGAGAACCTGGCTGGACTCGCCGTGCTGTCGGATACTTTCGATTTGTCCCGGGGAAGCTCCGATTTTTTATCCTGCAAGGCTGGATTGATATTTTCACTCGAAGGGTCAATCGGAATCGCTACGGCCTCAATCAATGCTCCCTGCAACTGAGTTAGTAGTTTTGGATTCCAGCGAACAACGACCTCGACCGACTCGGACTCATCAATGATCACATCCGACAGAGTCATGCGGACGTCATCATTCCCCGAGGCGGCCTTGTTGCGAGCAGCCCAGCGAATCAACTGGCCCCAAAACTTGTAGTGCCACTGATCTCCAGCACGCATGCGCCATCGCCACGTGCTGTCGACTCCCATCCAGACAACCTGTCCAAATCCATAGTCATGATGGATGATGGCCGGCTCTGGTTCCAGAACAACACCGGGGATCGAGGCCGTGGCCCAGATACTGGCACCGGGCTTTGGCGTACCGCCGTAAACCCAGGGATGGCCCGGCAAAGTCGACAGCGTCGAATCCTTGAGTGTGGGATTCTGTGCCAGTTGAAACATTGGCAAGCCCTGCGCTTCGGCAGTCAGAGTCAGCCGATAAGTACTCTGCTCAGAATCCGGCATGGAAGCGAGAAACTGCTCAGCAAATCGTTGTCGAAAGTCTTTCACAGGCAAAAGTGCCTTCAGCGTCTCAGACTGGAAACTATGTGGCAGATCTCGTCGGCCGGGAATCAGCACCAGTGTCAGACCATCGCGTGTGACAGCCTGTTCGATCGATTCCCAGACACCCGCGTCAACCTTTGATGGCGACACGTCACCGACAATCAGCAAATCCGTGCGCGACAATTGTTCGCGAAAGGCATCGATCGGTGGGAGCTTGCTGGCGATGTAGGACTGATTCAGAAGATTCAGAAACGGTTGCTGAAACAGCACCGTCTGAGGTTCGACCTGCTTGTCTCGATCGAGCAAGTTGTGAAGATAGCGGAATTCCCAGCGCGCGTCACCATCGACCAGCATCACTCGAGCTTTGTTGTCGACGACATGAAGACTGACATCGCGAGTATTGTTGTCGTCTCGCAACTCTCCCTTCTGCACTTCCGTAATCAGCTTATAGTCGAATCGACCGGGCTGATCAGAGGGAACGGAAAATGTCACTGTCGCATTATCCGACGAAGGTGTGACCGCTTGTTGATCCACTGTGTTTCCGTCTTTTTCCAACCTGACGGACAACGTCTCACCTTCAAATCCCGACGTCCCGATGACAGCGCGAATCTGAGCTTTGTCGTTCAAAAACACGACCTCCGGAGCTTCCACTGCGGCAATGGAAAGATCGCGTGGTGGAAGCCGTGAACCGATCGGAATGGAATACACGGGCACTCCTAGTCCCGCCAGCCGTTGGCCGGAGCCAGCCACGTCGCCTGGTACAGTCTGCCGCCCGTCGGAAATCAACACGATCGCGCGCACCTGCGAGGAGCCTTCTTCGGCCGTAACGGATTGCAGCATCTGTAAAACATTAGTCGCCTCCGGGACAAGATCAGCTCGATCAGATTGCAGTCGCTGCGCGAGCTCAGCGGGAGCGGTGGACTGCTGTTCGGCGGCAAAGATCCGTAGATCGACGGGCATCACCTCGTCAAGCTGTTCGAGCAACGCCCGAGGCTGCGACTGCAGCAGTCTGCGAACGAACTCGACTCGCGTCATTCCGGACAACTCTTCCAGAGTGTCTCGAATCTGCTTTTCCCGACTGTCGGCAGTGGCTTTCTCGGTCGCATTGGCCGGCGGCCCGTTTGTTCCCAGCCAGTTGGGCTCCTGCCCCGCGTCGGCGGCAGCCACCCATTGATCGATCAGAGGCGTCGTTTCTGCATTGCCCAGCATTCCCAGCGACTGGGCCCATCGCAGTTTCTCACTCAACGAGGCATGCCGATCCTGAGTCTCCATGCTCTGCGAACCGTCAATGGCGATGATCACCCTTCCTCGCTGGGCCACATCAAACTGCTTCGTCAGGACAGGCTGAAGCAGGGTGACCAACAACGTGATCAGCACCAGCAGTCGCAGCGACATCAGAGTCCAGCCAACTCGCCGTGAGACGAGTTTTCGCTCCAGTCGCAACAGCCAGTAGCTCAGTATCAGCGCAGCAAAAACTCCCACGACCGAATAGATGGCCCAACCCGGCGATTTAAAGCCTGAAAATATCAACCGCCAGCTCATGAAGTGCGTCTCGATTTCATCAACAGTCCATTCCCCCAGTGCGAGACAGACTAGCGGATTTGAATACGCTCTTCCAATGGGTTGAACCCCGGGACGTTCAAGCGGCCTTCCGTCGAATGCGAATCAGCAGATCGTTACGGCAACTGCTGGACCACATCGATCTGTTGGTCTATCCCTTCGTGCGGCAACTCCTGCACGCTGCCTCCGGGCCACCGTATGGTGATTTTTTTTACAACTTTGTTCTGGCCCAGTCCGAACGTCACTGGCAGTTCAACTTGCGATTGATAACTGCGAGTTGGTATGACGGTTCTTGTCAGGACGGAGTTATCCAGCAGAGTCAGCTCGACCGTTGCGCCAATGGCGTCTTTATTGCATTTCGTGCCTGTGAGTCGAACGCGAAGCCAATGATGTCCGGATTTCTGATCGTTGCGAAGCAGCCTTGGCCGTCCTCCGGAGCTAAACAGCATCAGATCCAGATCGCCGTCGGCGTCAATATCCGCCATTGAGGCACCTCGACCGACCATGCGCTTCTGAAAATCCGCGCCCGTCTTTGCCTGCGGCATCATGACAAATTCATTGTCAAACTCAGAACCACAGTTCCATAGCAAATGCGGCGGCTGCTCATACTGCTGACTGGCCTGCACGACCTTGATGTCTTCTTCCAGATGGCCATTGTTTTCGAACAAATCCAGCCGACCGTCGAGATCCGCATCCACAAACAGCACACCAAACTTCAGATCCGTACGAGTGACTGGTCCGATGCCATTTGAAACCGCCTCGTCACGAAAAATCGGCATTGCCATTCCGGGGGTCTGGCAAACGTACATCGCTGTCATTTCGGTTGCAAAGTTTCCGATAGCAATTCCGATTGCCTCCGAATTGCGGAAGCAACCCGTATCGATCCCCATCGCTCCACGCGCCGCTCCGGCATTGTCGAACGCGACACCCGCGGTGGCTGCAACTTCGTGGAAGGTTCCACCTGGCTGATTCAGAAACAGCAGATTCTGAACTGTGTCGTTGGCCACAATAATATCCAACAACCCATCGGCGTTGACGTCGCAGAAAGTCGCTCCCAGCGATTTCGAGGCTGGAACACCGGTATTAGAATCCTTAATCTGAATCCCCGACACTTCCGATACATCGGCGAAAGTTCCGTTGCCCTCGTTGCGGTAGAGATAAGGGAATGCACCGGTAAAGTCTGTTGGGCGTCCATACGCTCTCAACTTACCATCCAGAGTGAACTCCATCGACTGATCCAATTCACGACTCCATTGAATATAGTTGCACACGAACAGATCCAGATCGCCATCATTGTCGTAATCGATCCACCCGCAGCTGGAACTCCATTCTGTGTCGCTGCCGGCGACACCGGCGACAGTCGTGATGTCAGAAAATTTTCCACCGCCATTGTTTTGGAACAAGTGATTCGATCCGAGGCAGCTGATAAACACATCGACGTCGGTGTCGTTGTCGAAGTCTCCGCAAGCCACACCGTTACCATACATTGGGACATCAAATCCAGAACCAGCCGTGACGTTGGTAAAATTACCTTTCCCATCATTCGCGTAGAGTGCTGAAGTTGCAGCCTTCTCCCGAAGAGTCCGGGCCCACGGCCAGACGTTGGAGTTCACACACAATAGATCCTGATCGCCATCGTTGTCGAAGTCGAAAAACGCTCCGCCACCACCCATGGTTTCCGGAAGTAGCTTTTCGCCTTCAGCACCATTCTCATGCACGAAGTCGATGCCGGCGGATTCCGTGATCTCTGTAAAAGGGATGTCCGGAATCTCCAGAGTTGGCTTCACGCGTTCTGTCGGCAATTCCGTCTTTCCTGCATGTTCAACGATGACTTCAGGCGGCTTCTTTGTCAGCACCCAAACCAGAGCGCTTACCGCCATCAACGCGATGAGCATCGCAACGGACCATTTGATCGCCGAGCCGACGACTTCGTCATTCTGAGTTTCTTCGGCTTCTGACTGGTTCTGTTCAATGGCCATTGTTTTCCTTACTTCATGAGATTCATCGACCTGCCGATTGACTCTACGGTGAGTTTTTGACCGTCTTTGCTTCACCAGGTTTCCGACGCTGCAAGTCATAGATCACCAATGCCTCCGACGCGAAGTCTGCGGCCGGGTACTTCTGACGTGCCTTGCTCACCGCTTCACCGCGAGCCGTATCGTCGATTTTGTACTTCTCGTGCTGCGCCTGATGTTCGGCCGCTTTGGCCTGATCATCAAGCTGAGCATACAACTGGCTGAGGTTGTAATGTGCGTCGACGTTTTCTGAGTCGATAGCCAAAGTGCGTTCGAAAATCTCGACAGCTTCCTTCAGTCGTGCCGTGCGTTCGTCAAGTCTTGATTCATCACGAATCTGCAATGCGCGATCAAACACCGTCTGTCCCAGCAGATTGATCACTTCATAATCTTTGCTGAAGTCAAACTTGCGTTTCACTGTCTCTTCCGTGCGATATTCAAGCGCCTGTCGGAAGTTTGACTCGGCGTCCTCCAACGCCCCCTGTTGACGGTTGATCATGCCGCTCAACCACGCCATTGTCCATGGCGGTGCCGGCGGATCTTTGAAGGCAGCCGCTCGTTGAATCGCAACCGCAGCAGCATCCAACTGCCCCGGCCCGGCTTCTGCCACCAAGGTGCGTGCCAAATTCAACGGACCATCATAACGGTTGAGAGTTTCAACGTGTGTGAACGCTTCCGTCGCCTGTTTAAGAGCGGCCTTGCCCTTCAGAAGCATGCCGATTCCATAGTCATTCCAGCGTTGCCATTCAGGAACCTCGCGTTTGGCATTCGTCACTTCGCCCGAAACGCCTTCGACCGGGAATGTCACCTGATCCTCGGCCAACACCAGAATCGGCAGCTCGTTTCGATACTTTTCGCCGTCCTTGTGGCCGCGAATCGGTCGTCCCAGCTCTTTAGTTTTTCGATCCACAAAGTCCATGTACGTTGAATCAAACTTGCGATACAGCAACCGCACTTTCGCCGTCACAGGAGCGTTGACTGCCTTAGGCATCGTGAAGCTGTAATGCACCGTCTGACCGGCACCAGGCGGAATCTGATGAACGTAAAGCGGCACGAAGATATCCTGAGCGTTGCGGCGATCGATTCGGTTGCCATGTCGATCCAGCATGAAGTTGTTCACGAAGTGAGACCATGGATCGACGCTGTTGTCTTCCTCCATCATGCCGCTGGCACCGATCTGCTGGTCACCGGCTTTCACCGAAACTTCCAGCCAGAACACGTTCGAGTCCGACGTGCCCAGAGAGAAAAGGTGTCCCATCCTGACGGAGCGAAAAACAGTTTCCAGA
>JANPHT010000494.1:0-23654 GCA_031424595.1 Planctomycetota bacterium | reverse complement strand
GGAGTACGCTCGCACTTATGTCAACATCCTGCAGGACTTTGCTCGACTTGCTGAATCCAGGAGGTGGAGTCGAACTGGCTTTCAGGTTTATTTCAATAATAAAGGATCTCTCGGGGAGCAAGCAAAAGCTCCTTGGATTCTTGATGAGCCGTCAGGGTATTGGGATTACCGAGCGTTGCAATTCTATGGCGAACTCACTGATCGCGGTCGCAGAGTCGCGCCTGGAGTGCAGATCAATTTCCGGGTCGATATTTCTCGTCCCGAATACTGTAGAGGCCAATTGAATGGTCGAAGCGACTTGTGGATCGTTTCCTCGTGGGCATTCCACAACTATCGACGACTTGTGACCGATCGGGTGGAACGCGACGAGTTGAAGGCCTGGGTTTATGGTACCTCGAATCATGTTCACGAGACCAACCGCAACATTCAGGCGTGGTCGCTGGACTCCTGGCAGGACGGAGCGACTGGCATTGTTCCGTGGCAGACAGTCAACAAGTCCGGCAGCGCATTGAAGGAAGCCGATCAGCTGGGATTGTTCATCTTTGACAAGAACCGGGATGGCAAAATCGTCATTCGACATTCGATGCGGCTAAAGGCTTACAGAGACGCTCAGCAGTTGATCGAATATCTGAACCTGCTTCGGCAGCACCGTGGATGGTCGCAGGACCAGATGCGACGATTTGTCAGTCATTACGTGAACCTCAAAGCTGAAGTCAGCAAAACGGATGACGAAGATGCCGGAACGACCGCCTATGGTCGACTGACTGCTTCTGGGGTTGAGACTCTGCGGATGGCCGCAGCAAAGTTGCTGCAGGTAAAGTAGAACGTCGTGAATTCGTATTGTTCGCGAATTCCTGCATTCGGCGAGTTTCTGATCTCGCGTCGGCAGAGAGCATTCTGAAATGCTGAAATGCCGTGTTTCGTTTCTGACATTTGAGGAATTAGAGATCCGACCCAATTCAGAGTCTCAATCACAACGAATCGCCAGCCCTTGACTCCAAAAAGGCGAATGCACACATGAGGATCCATAATCGCAACCGCAATTGCAGCCCTGATACGTCTCCTGCGATTGAGGTGTTTGTTTCGCGATGACGTTTAAGAATCTACGCTGCTTTTGGCACCGGCGATCGTCACTGAGTTTCCGTCTTTTCGAGAATGGCTGCCCTTTTCTGGCGGTCATCTGGCAAGTCACATCTCCATGGCACGTTTTACCGAAGTCGTCTATTTCTCTGGCAAGGTTCAGGGGGTTGGGTTTCGCATGACGACCAAGCGACTGGCGCGAGATTCGGGTGTTAGTGGTTACGTTGGGAATTTACCTGATGGGAGGGTTGAAATGGTGGCGACGGCGGAGCCCGAGAAGACGACACGATTGATTGAGCGCCTGCAGGGGCTCTACGGTACTGGAATTTCCGCTGTCGAACGATTGCCGAGATCCGAAGTGGAGGAGTTTTCCGGCTTCGAGGTGCGGCGGTAGCGTCCGAGTTCCTGGCAGCGATGTTTTTCGCTTGGACCCAAAAAAAAGGCTGTTAGAGTGGGTTTTGTTGTTCGAAACGGTCGTTGAGAGAATTCTCCAACGCCTGAAGATCGAGCGGCGTAACAGTCGTGTCCGAGAGATCTTGCGCCCATTTTCTGGTTCCGCAGTTGGGAATTGCTCCGTAATGAATCGCTTTTTGACGTTCGCTGAAGGCATCCCAGTCGCCCCTGCAATCCAAACAGACTGGACCTTCACTTGGTTGTCTGTGTTTGGATTGATGGTGGCTCTTGTCGCTGTTTCCTATGGAACTCGTATTGGCGTGATTGCTCGTGCGACGACCAAAGAAGCCATCCGGCAACCGCTCTTTCTGCTGCTGCTGGCCATTTCGTCGATCATTCTCGTTCTTAACGCCGTAATGCCGTTCTTCACTCTCGAAGACGACGTCAAGATGCTTAACGAGTGCGGTCTGGCCACTCTTCTGATTTCCGGAGCATTGCTCGCCGTCTGGACTGCGGGCACCAGTATCACCAGCGAAATCGAAGGCAAGACGGCGATGACCCTGTTAAGCAAGCCCATCGACCGTCGCCAATTCATTCTTGGCAAGTACATCGGAATTGTCCAGGCTGTAATCTGGCTGTTTGTGATTTTGACAACGCTGTTTTCCGTGCTGATCTTCTTCAAGGTCGGTTATGACCAGAAAGAACGATCAGAAGAAGTGACGCCAATGTGGCAGTGGCACAAGGTGTCCGAAGTGGAAATCCCGACTCCGCATCCAGATCGAGTTCGTGTGATTGCTCAGATGTTGCCTGGCGTGGCACTGTCGTTTCTGCAGGTTTGTGTGCTGGGCGCAATCAGTGTGACCGTGGCGACTCGCATGCCAATGGTGATGAATCTTGTCGTGTGCTTTGCAGTGTTTGTGATTGGGAATCTGACTGAGATCATCGTCAATCAGAGCGTTGCCGGTCAGGCTAACGAATCAGTGACGTTCACTGCTCGACTGATTTCGATGGTGGTGCCTTCTCTGTCGACGTTCAATGTCTCGTCGGCTGTTGCCACGGGACGAGTTGTGCCGCAGGACTATTTGGGACTGAGCCTGGTCTACGCCGGCACCTATATTGCTGCCATGTTGCTGCTCGGTTTTATTCTTTTCGAAGACCGGGACCTGGCGTAACTGACAAATTCGGGCGATGGAACTTTGTGGCATAGGATCCGACCTGCGAGGTCAGCAGTTTGTGTTGGGCAGTAGGTCCAGGCCTCGCGTTTATGAATCTACCCTTAGCGCGTTGGTGGGCTTGGGGATTCCGGCAGGACGGGTTCAGAAGGCTGGCCGAAATGATTTGCCCTTGTCCATTGCCTTGCGGATAGCAAATTGCTGGTTGTGACGCCCGTTGTTTCTAAGTAGTTTGGTCATCTGACGTCGGTACGCAGGTCTTGGCTGTTTGCAGCAGGAACGTGGCTGTCAGATTGGTGTCAGATTTGCACAGATGTCGTTTCGCTGGGTTGTCGCTGGCATGAACGACCACTGCCGCGGTCGAACTACAGCCAGTCTGTTGGAGAAGCTCACTGTGTCCACTTCGCCCGAATTTCACCGCGTCATTTCGAAACGAACCATTTTACAACTGACCTGGCTGCCTGGAACACTACTCGGCATTGCGTCAGCGGTATTGCTTTCGGGCATTCTTGTGACGACTGGCGGCCTCGCATGGCTTTTAGCGCAAACTGCCGTTCCGAGTGTTGCCGACACAGGGTTGCTGGCGCTGGCGGATCCATTGCAGAATCACATCATTGGTCGCCCGCTCGCGGGGGTGATTCGGAGCATAGGGCTCTTGCAGTCCACTGGCTCGGCAGTGGTTTCTCTGGCACTGGCCGGAGTCGTGCTGCTGGTTCTGCGGTGGGGCCTGGGCTCGTTTGCGGAAACTCTGCTTGAAAAGAACGTTGCAGGAATCATTCTTCGATTGCGGCAGCACATTCATCGAAAGGCGATCCGATTGGAACCCGCCGACCTGACTGGTGAGCAGACTCGTTCCGCCGACCGAATGTTTCAGATTGCAACGTCAGCACTGGAAACTGCAGCAGTGCGCTGGGGACGTATCTGGATTACGGTAGTTCCGGATCTGGTGGTTGTGGCGGCTACTGCGGTCGCCACCAACTGGCGAGTGGCGCTGCAGACGATTATACCGTTGATTATCGGGCGAATGGCACTGCGTGTTGAGACGCAGCGAAGCGATGCGTCATTGCGATTGCTGTCTGAGCAAGTCGATCGCGGACTGGGTCGTATGGCGGAAGGTCTGAAAAAGACTCGCATAGTCACCAGCTTTGGAATGGAGAAAACCGAACATCAGCAGTTCGAGAGCCATCTTGTTGATTATCAGCAGCGTTGTCGATTATTGCACCGGCAACAGAGTCTGGGGCGTGGAATCCGAAACGCGATTTTGCTCACTGTTGTGCTGATTCCTTCGGCAATACTGGCTTTGCGAGTGCTGCGAGGCGATCACCCTGCAGTGGCTGTCATGTTGGGTTGCTGCTTGGCCGTGATGTACCGAGGACTTAGTCGTCTGGAGCACCGCGCGGAATTGGAGTCCGAAGGCAGCGAGAAGGCTGACGAGATCGCGGCTTACATCAATCGTATACCGAGTGTCAGCCAGGCCCCTGGTGCGGGATTCCTGCAGCCTATGTCGCGAACCCTGACATTCAACCAGATTTCGTTTCAGACACCGCAGTTGCCAGGGCTACTGCGGGGGCTGGATCTTCGAATCAATTTCGGGGAGACCGTGGCGTTGTTGTCGCTGCAGTCAGCATCAGCTCATGCGGTTGCCAGCATGATTCCCCGATTCGTCGATCCCGATCTGGGACAGGTGCTGATCGACGGACGTGACATCCGTCAGGCGACTCTGGAATCATTGCGGGCGGAATCCATCTTCATTGGCGGTCAAGATCCTGTTTTCAACGCGACCGTGCTCGAAAACATTACGTGTGGTCAGCCCGATATCACGCGTCAGCGGGCTTCAGAAGCGGCAAAGGTTGTTCATGCGGATCATTTCATTCGCACCTTGCCCCGAGGTTATGAAACTGTTCTGGGTGAGCATGGCGTCGCTTTGGATCCAGGTCAGGTCTTTCGATTGAGTTTGGCGCGGGCCATTGTGAGGTCCCCTGCTCTTCTGGTGATCGAAGAGCCTCAGGTCGCTCTTGATGCGGAAACAAAGGCGATGCTGGATGATGCCTATCAGCGGATTTCAACCAATCGCACGGTGATCTTTCTGCCGTTCCGATTATCGACCGTAAAGAAGTGTTCACGCATTATTCTGCTTCATGAAGGCAGGGTCGCGGTGGACGGCCTACATGAGCAGTTGGTGCGAACGAGCGAACTGTACCGCCACTGGGAATACGTGCGATTCAACCCGTTTCGTGAAGAATCCGAATAGGTTGGCGTTCTAAGCGTTGCCGATTCCAGGCCAACGATTATTCGAACGGATGATATGATGTGCTCAGCTTCACTGCCGCTTCTGCCGGATTCATATTGAAAAGAGCGCGGCCGGTTGTTTCCCATCCGGACGCTGACAACTGAAAGACAGCACAAGCGTCTCGAATCAGCGAGACGGCGGCGATGTTTTCCATGTCGCCGCCTTCAATTGCTTCAAATGAAATGTTGACTCCTGCAAGCAGGCAAATCTCGGACGTTGCTTTGTCCTTGAGTAATGACCTTGTCGGCAACCATTCGCATCGCATCCATCGCAGTCCTCGCGGAATGCCGGCTGTGCGTGCCTTCTGGAAGAATTGTTTTTCCAGGCTCTCACGATCCAGTTCGAACGATCTGAGCAGTCGTGCGGCGGTCAGTCGAGGGCGAAAGAACTGAGCGAGTCTGGAAAAAAAAGGCGGTTTCATAGTGCATTCAGCGGGCTGAGTATGGCGTCGTGAAAAATAGACCGAGTCTGTCCAGTGGATGACGTGTAGAAAATGTCCGACAATTCTGAAGTGTCACGACCGCCGCAATGGAAAGACACTGAGCCATTCGGAATTCAGCGGATTTCAGATATTTGACCTTGCGAGCAGGGCCAAGGAATCGTCCTTCGGTGGGCATTGCCGATTCGTCGTTATTTGAGGCTGTTTTGAGGACTACTGCAACGATCAGCATTACCAGAAGTATCCCTCAAACTGATACGTTCAAAAGATCCGGTCTCATCGTCAGTACCGTCAAAGTCCGATACTTTGCTTTGATTGGATTTCTTTGTTGTTCCGGGCCGCTGCGCCGTGCTCACACGTGGTGCGAAGAAGTGGTCCTTGAGTTACGTGGGCGGTTGGAAACTCTCGTAACGTTTGTGACAGCAGGAAATGTACCGGGTGGGGGCACTTCAAAGCCTGCATTTTTGAAGGATCACGGCGGTGAAACGGCAAGGCTTTCTCGCAGCAGGGCTGCTTAGTTCAGCGACGGCACTTTGTTTGCTGTTGAATAGACACGGCGGTCTAGGAGCGTCCGAAGAAGGATCGCGCTCATTCCGTGAGGCACTCTCTGGTTCCAAAGAACCGGAGCCTACGGAAGTTGAGGACGGAATCCGCCTCAATTATTTTGACACAACTTGGGCGAAAGTCCTCAAAGATCTGGCAGAGAGTCAGGAAATGACTCTCGTGATGGACACCGTTCCACCGGGTCGATTCGCTCGCCGCGATAAGAAGCGCTACGACCTGAATTCGGCCGTGCGGATTCTGAATCACGAGCTGGAGCCCCAGGGCTATCGGCTGCTGGTGCAAAAGTCGTATTTGATCGTACTGAGTCTCGACAAGGCTCGTACTGAATACGCACGCCCCCAAATTGCGGCTGAGCGTACACCGAGCAGTAAAGCGGGAGAGCGAGACGAGAAACTGGCGGCCTCGGAATCAGCATTTCGGTCGGCAGCTTCTTCGAGAATGCTCGATGAAACCGATGAGGAGCTGGATGTCAGGCCTCTGGCCAAAAGAGCGGACACTCCATCGCCACGCAGTCGAGCAAAAACTTCCGGTAGGAATGTGCCGGAGCTGCCCCCATTGGAACATTTCTCCTCGCCGATTCGTCCAGTGTCGCACGGCGGCAAGGTGATTCCGGATGAGCAGCAAGACACCGGGACCGCCACTACCCCGATGGTCGTTGAAGAAATCGCGCTGAACAACGGCAATGCATCCGAATTGGCGCGCACAATCTACGTGGTTTTCGAAAAGCGAGCCGAGTTGCAGAAAAAGGGAGTCCATGGGCTTCCGAGCTTTGCAGTGTATGACCGTGGGGAAGATGGTACGGCAAAGAAGGAACTTGGCCCGCTCTTCCGAGTTGGCATTGATCAGGACGGCAATCAACTGATCGTAGAAGCCCCTGCGTCACGGATTAATCATCTCAGGAAGCTTGTCAGCGATTTGGATAGGCCTGCTGAGTTCGGTCCTGAAGAAGCCGTCAAGGTTGTTGAGAACAAAGGCATTTCCGCAAAGACGGCAAAACAACTGAACGAGCAGATTCATCAACTCGTTTCGATGGCGGATGAAGCTGATGCCAAAGCCAGGCCTGACTCTGTTCCAAAGCCGGGTATTGAAAAAGAGCTAGCGGCTGGTGACGATCCGGCCATCAATCTCCGTGGTGAAGTCAATGTTCAGGCCATGCAAGACCTGGGCATCCTGATTCTTAAAGGTAACGAAGCCGACGTTGCGAAAGTCGAAGAGATCATTCAGCGACTGGAAGGCATGAGCATTGGATCATTGCCCGCGATTCATGTGCTGACACTTCAGAACGTCGACTCTGAGGCCATGGCCACATTACTGACCAGCGTCTATGAACAATTGACGGAACTCCGTCAGCGCGGTGGGGAGACTCGCAAGACCGCAGCATTCATACCAGTGGTCCAGCCAAACGCCATTTTGATCCTTTCGTCCGAGATTGAACGCGAATCGATTCTGCTGTTGGCGGATGAGCTTGACAAACCACTGAGCGCGGAATTTGAATTTCAGGTCTTTCCGCTGAAGAGTGCCATTGCGTCCCAAGTCGTGACAGCGTTGGAAACCTTTTATGAAGAGCGTCCAGGGCTCGGAACAAACGTCCGTGCAATTGCAGATGTTCGTACAAACTCGGTCATCGTGCAGGGGCGAGCCAGTGAGTTGGCAGAAGTTTCCAAGTTGATTGAACGGATCGACAAAGATGATCCTTCTGCAACTGTTCGCATGCAGATCTTCAAGCTCAAGCAGGCTGTCGCGGAAGAACTGAGTACCACGATCAATTCGGCTCTCCAGGCCGTGATCAATCCTCCTCAGCAGACCACTGGTCAGGCGGGTGGATTTGGTGGCGGCGGAACTCAGGGAGCTCAGGAGTTACGCGACAATAAATCCGTGGCCCTGGAATTCCTGACATCTAACGGCGGTGTGCAGGACCTGATCCGCTCGGGAATCCTGGCTGACGTTCGAGTCAGTCCCGATATTCGTTCCAACACTTTGATCGTCACCGCTCCTGAGGCCAGTATGGGTCTGATGGAAGCTCTGGTCGAAGCACTGGATCGAGCTCCGGACGCGGTGTCTGAAATCAAAGTGTTCACCTTGAAGAATGCAGATGCTCAGCAGTCGGTGGATCTTCTGACAACTTTGTTTGAGAATACGAATCAGGAAGAACAGCTTGGTATCCAGATTGCCGGCACCGAAGGGTCCTCCAGTAGTCTGATTCCTCTTCGATTCTCTCCGGACGTTCGCACGAATACTGTACTGGCCGTTGGCAGTGCCGAGTCACTGAGTGTTGTGGAAGCCATTCTGCTTCGTCTGGATAACGACGATACTCGACAGAGAACAACCACAGTCTTTCCACTGCGAAATGCTCCGGCCGAACTGGTCGCTACCACGCTGCTGGATTTTCTCGCACAGCAACAGGCTCTTCAGGACAGTTCTGAAGATTTGATCAGCAATATTGAACGCATTCGACAAGAAGTTCTGGTGTCTCCTGATACAAACAGTAACTCCCTGATCGTGAGTGCTTCGCCGCAGTATTTCAGTCAGATCACCGGGATCATTGATACGCTGGACGCCCAGCCTCCGGAGGTTGTGATTCAGGCGTTGATTGTGGAAGTGACATTGGATGCCACGGATGAATTCGGGATTGAACTGGGTTTTCAGGACCCAACATTGTTTTCTCGAAGCCTGGCGACAACAGCCGCGACGGCTGGTACGCCGGGACTCAACTTTAACAACACGTCGATTGCACTTGGAAACAATATCGCGGCGGCTGGTTCAAATCAGGGCAACGTCGCCACTCAGGGGCTCTCCAATTTCTCGCTCGGACGTCAAAACAGCAATCTGGGCTTTGGCGGCTTTGTGTTTTCAGCACAATCTGATGCCGTCAACGTGCTGATCAGGGCATTGGCCGCTCGCCGCACGGTGCAGGTACTTAGCCGACCTCAGGTTCGCACAACGCATAACAATGAAGCGTCCGTGCAGGTGGGGCAGGACGTTCCGCTGGTCAGTGGAGTGACGCAGACCACAACATCGACAAACCCAACTGTGATTCGACAACAGACCGGAATCATTCTGCGAGTGACTCCACGAATTACTCCCGATGGAATCATTGCGATGGACGTCTATGCTGAAAAGAGCAAACTGGACTCGGGCGGTGGACTTCCGATCTTTACAAACACCAACGGTCAGACCATCAATTCTCCAATTATCAATAACACAATTGCGGACACGACGGTCAATGTTCCGAACGGTCAAACCATTGTAATCGGTGGCATGATTACAAAGACCGACGATTCACTGGAAAGAAAAGTCCCCTGGTTGGGTGACCTACCCATCGTGGGACGAGCGTTCCGTTACGACGGAACTACCTCGCAGCGAACGGAAATGCTGATCTTCCTGACTCCTCGCATCGTGTTGAGCGATCTGGATTCCGAACTTGTCAAGCAGGTGGAAGCAGAACGAATGCACTTTATCGAATCAGATGCTGAGGAAGTTCACGGACCCTTGTATAGCGTTCCGCAGTCGTCTGCGAATCAGGGCTTTATGCAGAACAGCGACGAAGTTGTGATGCCCTTGGAAGAGGACGCGACGATGCAGCCGATTCCCGATTCACAGGTGCCAGTGGCTCCCTGAGAGATCATGACGAACTGAGATTTCCCATGAAGACGCACGTTTCATTCTGGTTGTTTGCAATCTGTGGCGTTGTCACAACAGCGGTCGGATGCGGTTCTGCTGGGGTGATTTTTCGCGAGCCATCGAAACTTATTCGCGATCCTGGCTTGGCCATTGGAAGGCCTCGGACCGAGAAACATGTTGCCAAGGTCGTTGCACTTTGGGAGGCATCGCTTGGCACTGGAATCGATGGTAAACCAGCTCGTGGGTTTGCCGGCCAGATTCTATTCTTCGGGCCAAAGTCTGAGACCGGTTCGAGAGTTCGAGGCACTGTGGTTGTCTACGAATACGATGACTACGATCCGGAACTCGACGATGATCTCGTGCCACTGCATAGTTTTACATTTGAGCCGGACGCGTGGGATGTGCACCGCACTGAAGGGACGCTTGGACATTCCTACAGTTGCTTCATTCCGTACGTCAACAAACACAAAGATCAGGTGAACTGCGGTCTGAAAGTGGAGTTTACAGCGGAGAATGGTCACAAGGTCACTTCGGAAATCACAGAAGTTCTCTTGCCATCGCGATCATCTGCCAGACGCGCTGCTGCACTGACACGCGGATTTGTTCGCCACGAGCAACTGGGTGCAAAGCCCGTGGGTAAGGGGCAGGCTGATGCTAAAACTCAGGACAGCCCCGCAGACACTCTGGATTCGCTGACAATTCCCCTGCCCAAAAGACAGCATTGAGGCTGACGGCAGATTGTGAGTCAGACGAAGCATCGGCACATGAACAACGCAGCCGTGCCGCCGATCAACGACCAGTTCGGTTCTCCAGTCGCTTTCAGGATTGCTGTCAAAACATCGCGATATCGACTCGCATCCTGACGAACATCCAGTCGTATCAGATTCTCAATCAGCGTGTTCACGTCTATTTCAAGATCCTGCCCTTCTCAATGATCCTTTGCGCTGCTTGTTGCTGTTTCCATGGCCTACTCAGGGATGCAACCGATCTTTGAAGCAAGTTTTTCTGACACGAAGGGCGCTGCCAGCGATCCAGAAAATCGGCACGCAGAGACAATGCTTTCGCCGGTCCCACCGGTCCAATGGACGGCCGACTTTTGGAGAGGCGGCACGCGACGATCTGCAACGGTGATGGCATTCATCGTAATGTCGGTACAGTTCGCCAGACGAATTCCGTAGGGTGCGGAATCCAGAATTTGGGAGTTACCGATGATGATATTGCGACAATCAAACAGTTCGAGCAGAGCTTCACGTTGAAGCTCGGGTGCTTCCGGATAAAGGTGCCGACCGCTTAGACAGTCCTGCAGAATATTGCCATTGAAAATGCTGTCAGAACAGTTTCGAAGTGTGACGCCGGTACACAACTCTTTCTCGGCGCCGTAATCTGCGTTGTGCCCAAAGCAGTTGTTGCCGATGACAATCTGCGAGCAGTCCTCCATCAAGAGATTGCGATTGTGTCCCGAGTAGATGGAGTTGCCGGAGATTGTCACTCCCTGTGCGGTCGTCATATAAATATTGTTCCACTGACTACCGATAAGGTTTCCAGTGATAGCCAGCATCCCAATTTTGGCATTCTTCTCATTCGCCTGACCAATAATGCGAATATTGGCACCATCCGGACTGTAGGTGGCCTGAATCGTGTTACTGCAAATTGTACCTTCGCGAATGCTGCCTTCACTGGCATCGAGCCAGATCTCGGCCGTTGGCACACCATCATCGCCAGGAACTTTGTGACCTCCGTTATTGTTGTACTCGATATCGTTGCCCGTAATCTGCAGATTACGAATCTCACTGCGTTCGATACGAATTCCGCCTAGCCGACAGTAGCTGATATGAGAATCACTGATGATCGTCTGGTGCAGATTGACTCCATCCAGAAAGATCCCAACACCCAGATTGTGATAGATGTGGCAATGACTTATCAACACATTACGGGCTCGACCGACGATCTGAATCCCGTGTCGCAGTTTGCGCAGCAGCACGCCGGTTATCGTTGGCTGCATGACGCCTTCAATGCGGATACCGTCTGCATCCGGATGCTGCCCTGCGATTTCCAGTTGGCTGATCATTGGCATGCGTTCGTGGGTCCACTCAGAATCGCGAAACCCATCGGGAGCTGCCGTGGTTGTGTGCGTGCCTTTAAGAATAATCGCTGGTCCACTCCCCTGCATCAGGATACGAGCTGTTCCACCTTCGCCACGGATCGCCGTTCGTCCGACGGTCGCCAAATCCACCATCAGTGTTTTTGTAATTCGATAGTCACCTCGAGGTAGCAGCAGTTCCCCCACGCCTTCATCAATGGCATGCTGAAGGGCTTCGGTATCGTCCGTCTGTCCATCGCCTGCAGCTCCAAAGTCGCCAGCCTGAGTCATCGCATTGTTTGCCTTGATACGCCTCTGGATGAGTGGAATCCAGGACTGAAAGGAACGATCGGAACAATAGATTGCAGGGATGATAAACAACAAAAGCCCGAAGCCCCAGCGAGTCGGTTTACACCAACTTGACTGGGGCTTCGGGCTTGTCTGTTTGCGGAGGGTTTCCCGGGCCTTACAGAGTTGTCAGCGAATCGTTGTGACCTGAAGGAGATTCTCAATGCGATGGTTGGGGTACATTCGCCGGGCCGCCGTTGTGGCGACTTGTTTGGCATACCACGAACCGGCTCGCCCCGTCAACGTAACCGACTGAAATCCAACATCAACACACAGGTCATGAACGACAACACTGGCCAACTGCTGGATCAGGTCCATACAGCGGTCTGTCTCGGGGCTGGTACGTGGCTGAAGTCGCATCGCTCTCCTCCATGAAGATTGTGCAGACAAACGAAACAGAAAATCAAAGCGGGAGCAGGATCCCCATCGCCGCCCGAGTTGGGGAGGATACCTTCACGGACTCAACTTGGGCAGACCAACACCATCAGAATTTCGACCTCTCAGCGATTACTTGCCCTGACAATTAAAATGGGAGATTTAGTGGAACTGCGTGGTCGCGTCGTTCTGTTATCTCCCTCTTGCCCGATTTTGGTGATTCTCTGGTCCAAGTGTGACGAGTTTAGAGTTTTCCATCTTAATAGCAGTGTCTCTTGCGGTGGATTCGTAGCCCGGTTTTCGCCGGCCCATTGCGTCGGAGTTTGACAATGCGGCCGGCCGGAACCGGACTGACAGGAGCTATTCCTCTGCTTCGGCCTGCGGCAACGCTACGTTGCAAGCCTTGTCACTCCAACTCAAACGGAGGTAAGGAGGTTCATGGTGTCAGATTCTTTGTAGGCGGTCGCTCGTTTGGAAATCAGTGTGGTGCCGAGATTGTTGCTGACCTATTCGTTCAGTTGCCTGACAGACACGGATGACAGACTTGCGCGGACTCGAGCGGCGGTCCAGTCGATTGTCAGTGTGGGCAAGGCAGCCCAGTCACGGTCGGTAAAGGGGCAGGTAGCGGTAGTAGACTTCCAGTGTCAGGATAGACAAACACGTCTGATAGATCTGACCGCCAGGTCCGCCGTCAAACATCCGCAATATTCTCCGGGCGATGCGTGCCCCGACTGTGGTCAGGGAACTCTCTACGAAAAGTCACCCGGTGTTTTGGTTCGCTTTGTTGGGCGATCTCCGCTGCACGCGACGGTCTATCGGATGCAGAAGCTGCGCTGCCACCTTTGCGGAACGCTGTTCACCGCACCGACTCCTGGCGAGATTGGCGACGACAAGTACGAACACACGGTGAGCCGTATGATCGGGCTGCTGAAGTACGGCAGCGGCTTCCCGTTCAACCGGCTTGATCGCCTGCAGGAGAGTTGCGAGATTCCGCTGGCAGCCCGACATCGGTTGCTGATCCAGAACGAAGGATCTTGTTGCTGATGGCAAGAGAGACGATTGGCAAGAGAGACGATCGATATTCAGTTAACGCCGGAAGAGCGCTTTCTTCTGCTGCGCTATGGATATCCGTTCGAGCAGATTGAACAGGCGCTGAAAGCCTGCCAGTCAACTCGTGAAATCGAGATCGTCCCGATGGACCGTTTCGAGCTGGAGCGGTTGGACTCGCAATTCTTCCGCTCCAGATCCGAACACAAACCCCGAACGACTGTTGCGGCATATTCACGCTGACCATTCCGAGCCATCCCCGCCACAAACGGTTTCATAAGCTCATTCAGTCGCTCCAGCGACCGCGAAAACAGAGTGTCTGAAATCTGGCATTCAGATTCCAACTCCTGCTTTCGCTCCTCAAACGAGCATTCCATTGCTCTGTCTCCTCAGGTACACGAATTCGAAACACTTCCATCACAACATTATGCTGCAAAACACCTTGCGGAAAATAGTCCAATTTGGGACAGTCGAACTAAGAGATTGCTGGTTGGAATTCCGGTTCTCTCGTGCATCCATACCACGCAGTCATTCAGCAAGTCCTCATATCGCTCAAGGTCAACTGACAACTCTTCCTTCTGCTGAAATTCGGGCGTCGTCGCTGGTTGGTTTTTCTTTTCTGCAATTTGCATCCTCGTCTTCAAACGTGAGAGACGACGTCGAATGATGAACACTCGCCAGCCAAATTGCTTAAGAATCGTGATAAGGCAAGGCGGGCTTGGCGATGTCATGGCGTTGAGGAGTCCTTCAGAGAAACACATCTCCACCCCCGCAGCGTATCAAACGACTGCAGGGTTTTGTAGACTATGCTGAGTCTGGCGGATGAACCAAACGTCTGAACAGGAGGTTGAAAATGCCAAACCTGAGTGATTACTTGAAAACTGCTGAGGCCGCGGAATTCCTCGGCGTCTCACAAAACACGCTCCGCACATGGGCGGCGAATGGTGCAATTTCGATGCACCGAAATCCGGCCAATGGATATCGCCTGTTCCGGAAAAGCGATCTGGAGAAGTTTCTGAAGGCGACCGCGAAACCAGTGAAGCCCAGATGATCTTCAATCATCACACTTGGTGACAGCACCGCTCAAACATCGACATCGAATCGCCGAACAGAATTCAATGACAACACCGGAACGCCACCTTGAAGACCATCTCATCGAGAAACTTCTTGCCCTCAAATACGAATATCGGCCTGACATCCGGGACAGGGACTCGCTTGAGCAGAACTTCCGCGAGAAGTTCAACGCCCTCAACCACGTGCGCCTCACCGACAGCGAATTCAAACGACTGCTCGATGAAATCATCACGCCGGACGTTTTCACAGCAGCACGCACACTCCGAGAACGCAATGCCTTTACTCGAGACGATGGCACGCCGCTGAACTACACACTGGTCAACATCAAGGACTGGTGCAAAAACAGCTTTGAGATCATCAACCAGCTACGAATCAACACCGACAACAGCCATCACCGCTACGACGTAATTCTGCTCATCAACGGCGTTCCTGTCGTGCAGATTGAGCTGAAGACGCTCGGCATCAGTCCGCGCCGGGCCATGGAACAGATCGTCGAATACAAGAACGATCCCGGTAACGGATACACCAAAACACTGCTCTGCTTTACACAACTCTTCATCGTCAGTAATCGGGACCACACCTACTACTTCGCCAACAACAACGCTCGCCATTTCGCGTTCAATGCTGACGAACGATTTCTTCCTGTCTATGAGTTTGCGGACGAGAAGAACAAGAAGATCACGCACCTCGACTCATTCGCGGAACAATTCCTCAGAAAATGTGACCTTGGCAAGACCATCAGCCGCTACATGGTTCTCGTCGTCAGCGAGCAGAAGCTGATGATCATGCGGCCCTATCAGGTCTATGCCGTGCAGCAGATTGTCAAATGCATCGACGACGACAGCGGCAATGGATACATCTGGCACACAACTGGCAGCGGCAAGACGTTGACCTCGTTCAAGGCTTCAACGCTGCTCAAGGAGAACGATCGCATTCATAAGTGCGTCTTCGTCGTGGATCGCAAAGACCTTGACCGCCAGACCCGAGAAGAATTCAATAAGTTTCAAGAAGGCTGCGTTGAGGAAAACACCAACACCGCCACGTTGGTTCGCCGTCTGCTTTCAGAAGACTACGCTGATAAGGTCATCGTCACGACGATTCAGAAACTTGGACTCGCACTGGACGAAGGTAGTAAACGTAACAAGCAACGAGTGAAGAGCGGACAGCCAACCTACAAGGAGCTTCTCGCAGCGTTGAAAGACAAACGCATCGTCTTCATTTTCGACGAATGCCATCGCTCGCAATTTGGCGAGAACCATCGAGCCATCAAAGACTTCTTCCCGCTTGCCCAGCTCTTCGGATTCACTGGTACTCCCATATTCGAAGCCAACGCCACGTCGCAGAAGATCGAAGACGGGCAGGCGTCGATGAAGACGACCCTCGACCTGTTTCAAAAGGAACTGCACGCCTACACCATCACTCACGCAATCGAAGACCGCAACGTTCTGCGGTTCCATGTCGATTACTTCAAGCTGGAAGGGGAAAAAATGAAAGCGGAAGGGCGCAAGTCCTCCGGTGATTCTTGCGACTCGACACCGGACGGCTCGCGCCGTGCCGCTACAATTCCGAAGAAGGCGGTCATCGAAGCCATTCTGTCTAAGCATGACGCTGCCACGGGAGGCCGTCGTTTCAATGCGATCCTGGCAACTGGGTCCATCAACGACGCAATCGAATACGTTGAACTGTTTGGCGAGATACAGAAGCAGAAAGCGGAAACCGATCCGGACTTCAAGCCGCTGAACATCGCCTGCGTGTTTTCTCCGCCGGCTCAGCTTGCAGAGAACCCCGACGCCAAAAAGGATATTGAACAGCTTTCCGAAGACTTGCCGCAGGAGCAGGAAGACAACAAGGTCGAGCCTGAGTTGAAGAAAAAGGCACTTGAGTCCATCCTCGCGGACTACAACGCCCGTTATGGCACCAATCATCGACTCTCCGAGTTCGATCTGTACTATCAGGATGTGCAAAAGCGAATCAAAGACCAGCAATGGGCGAATGAAGATTTGCGAAAGGCCAGTCCGAATGTGCCCCATCACAAGATCGACATCACCATCGTGGTCGACATGCTGCTCACAGGGTTCGATTCCAAATATTTGAACACGTTGTACGTGGACAAGAACCTTAAACACCACGGTTTGATTCAAGCGTTCTCACGCACCAATCGAATCCTGAACGGTACCAAGCCGTACGGCAACATCCTCGACTTCCGCCAGCAGAAGGACGCCGTGGATGCCGCCATCACTCTGTTTTCCGGCGAAAAGGCGGGCGATCAGGCACGAGAAATCTGGCTGGTGGAAAAAGCCCCTGTCGTCATCAAAAAGCTGGAAGACGCCGTACAAAAACTCGACAGCTTTATGAAATCGCAGAAGCTCGAATGTACGCCGTCCGCAGTGGCAAACCTGAAAGGGGATGCCGCCAAGGCCGCCTTCATCAATCATTTTAAGGAAGTCCAGCGGCTCAAGACGCAGCTCGACCAATATACCGATCTGACCGAGGAAAACCGGCAGACCATCGAGCAGGTTCTGCCGACGGACAGTCACCGTAGTTTTCGAGGCGAATATCTTGAGACCGCCAAACGACTCCGGGAGCAGCGGGAACAGCAGGGCGACAAGTCGGACGGCACCGACTCGGTGGACCAACTGGAATTTGAGTTCGTCCTCTTTGCTTCTGCAGTCATTGATTACGACTACATCATGGGCCTCATTGCGAAGTTCTCGGCCAAGGGGCCTGGCAAGTCGAAGATGAGCCGTGAGGAACTCATCGGCCTCATCAGTGCCGATGCCAAGTTCATGAACGAGCGGGACGAGATCGCAGAATACATTGGCACGCTCAAGGCAGGCGAGGGACTCAGCGAAACCGCCATTCGCGACGGCTACACGCATTTCAAGGCTCGTAAGAACGCCGCCGAACTGGCCGCCATCGCCGCCAAGCATCAGCTTGCCGCTCCGGTACTGCAGAATTTTGTTGACGGCATTCTCGACCGCATGATCTTTGATGGCGAACAGCTCAGCGACCTCATGGCCCCGCTCGACCTCGGCTGGAAAGCTCGAACTCAGGCCGAACTGCTGCTCATGGAAGACTGCGTCCCCTACCTCATCAAACGCGCCGGCGGCCGCGACATCTCAGGACTTTCCGCGTATGAGCGGTAAGGAGAAACCCATGGCCGCCAGAAAAAAGCCAACGACGCCTTCTGCATCTGGCGATCTTGATTCGCTCGTGGCGAACATCGTCCAGATTCACCAGCAGTCGCAGGCGTTCGCCACCAAAGCCGTCAATGTGGGGCTCACGCTGCGGAACTGGTTTATCGGGCACCGCATTGTTGAGTTTGAGCAGAACGGGGCGGATCGGGCTGGCTACGGGGAGAACCTCATGAGCACCCTCTCGCACCGTCTTGCCGACTGCGGTTTATCACAGGTCACACCCCGTGAACTTCGCCGCTTCCGGCAGTTCTACCAGCTTTATCCCCAGATTTGGCAGTCAGTGACTGCCGAATCGCTCGCCGCTTCCGGCTTCACCGCGCTGCTCCCCTTGGCTCCTGGCCCACCCTCCTCAATTTGGGAGTCAGTGACTGCCAAATCTCCAATTGTGGAGACAGTGACTGCACAATTGATCCACCAGCTCTCCTTCACCCACCTCGCCGAGCTGATTCAGCTCCCAGACGACACCCAGCGGCGCTTCTACGAGATCGAGTGCATCCGGGGAAACTGGTCCGTTCGAGAGCTGCGCCGCCAGATCGCCAGCCTCTACTACCAGCGCAGCGGTCTCTCCAAAGACAAAGCCAGGCTGTCCGAGATGGCTCACGCGGCGGCGGAGACGCTGCAGCCAGCCCACATTGTCCGCGATCCCTACATCTTCGAGTTCCTCGGCCTGCGTTCCCGCGATGTCATGGCTGAGTCCGATCTGGAAGATGCCTTGTTGGATCGCCTTCAGGATTTCCTCCTCGAGCTGGGCCACGGCTTCTGCTTCGAGGCCCGGCAGAAACGCATCCTTATCGGCGACGAACACTTTTTCATCGACCTCGTCTTCTACCACCGCATTCTCAAATGCCACATTCTGGTGGAACTCAAGACCGATGCCTTCCGCCACGAGCACCTCGGGCAGCTCAACACTTACGTCGCTTACTACAAGAAACACCAGATGACACCGGGCGACCTGCCGCCCATCGGCATCCTCCTTTGCACTCGCAAGAATGACGCCCTCGTCGAGTTCGCCCTCGGTGACATCAGCAACCAGGTCTTCGTCTCCCGCTATGCCGTCGAGCTGCCCAGGAAAGAGGACATGGAACGCTTCATCGCTCAACTCGGCAAGGAGGTGCCCGAGTGAAACCCCAGGACCCACGTCAAATGCCATCTTCGCCGGACGCAGACGTATACCGGGCCTTGCTCAGCGACCTCTCGGCGGCAATCGCTCCGCTTCAGGCACTCCACCAGCAAGCGGTCGAGACCCTCGAGCCGATCGTTCAGGAAATCATCGAGAGCCGCAACCGGGATGCCCGCTTGATCGAGCACAACCTCGATTACCTTCTGGACCACGCCTGCATTCCGCAGGGGCTTGCCGTCTTCAAATCCCTCTGCCGCTACTACTGGCAACTCAACCCCCATGCGACCGCCAGCTACATTTTCGCCTACCGCGAGATGTGGGATGCGGACGAACAGGAAATCAGAGACGCCGAACATGTGGCTTCCAATCCCGACAGCGAAAGCGCAGCGTCGAGTGAGGTTCACGCCAAGACGCGAAGACGCAAAGCAGGGAAGAAGAGCCCATGAGCCGAAAATCAAAACCCCTTCGCGTCTCCGCGCCTTCGCGTGAGCCCAAACACGAAGACAGCAAACCCACGCTTGTGCCGAAGCTGCGGTTTCCGGAGTTTCGTGGGACGAAGGGTTGGGAGTTGCATCCACTTGGCCCGATGACAACCAAGGTCGGGAGCGGGATCACACCAACCGGCGGAGAAAAGAACTACAAAAAAGCAGGGCGACCATTCGTACGGAGCCAGAACGTTGGATGGGGAGCACTTCTTCTAGACGACGTGGCCCACATTGACGAAGCAACACATCAGTCATTTGACTCAAGTGAAATTGCGGCAGATGACGTTCTGCTGAATATTACCGGCGCTTCGATAGGTCGCAGCTCAATGGCGATCGCAAGAATCGTCGGCGGTAATGTGAATCAACATGTCTGCATCATCCGGTTAAATCGCGACGAGCTACACCCGCTGCTGCTGAATCAATACTTGATCTCTGAATCTGGACAAGCTCAGATCGACAGCTTTCAAGCTGGCGGGAATCGCCAAGGGCTGAATTTTGCACAGATTCGCTCTTTTACAATTCCTGTTCCTCCGTCTCTGGAGGAGCAGCAAAAAATCGCCGAGTGCCTGAGTTCGGTGGACGAGCTGATGGCGGCTCAAGCGAGGAAAGTGGACGCGATCAAGACCCACAAAAAAGGGCTGATGCAGCAGCTTTTCCCCCGCGAAGGCGAAACCCAACCCCGCCTCCGCTTCCCCGAATTCCAAAACGCCGGGGAATGGATAGTGACTACAGTCGGCGGGTTGATCGAAGGTGGGATTCTTTTTCCACCGAAGGACGGCAATCACGGGAACATGCACCCGAAGTCATCCGACTATGTCGCCAATGGCATACCATTCATCATGGCCAGCGACCTAAACGGTGGGCTGATCGACATCGAAAACTGCCACTTCATCACCAAGGAGCAAGCAGACACCTTGCAGAAGGGATTCGCAAAAGAAGGCGATGTTCTTCTCTCACACAAAGGCACTGTCGGTGAAGTCGCAGTCGTCAGGAAAATCAACACACCCTTCCTGATGCTGACTCCACAAGTCACTTACTACCGCGTCAAAGACCATAAGCAGCTTTTGAATGAGTTCATGGCACAGCTATTTGTCGCCGAAACATTTCAATCTAACCTTCTGCAAGTATCGGGAGGAGGAACCAGAGCCTATATCGGAATTACCGAGCAGGCGAAGTTGCGCATGCAGTTGCCAAAACAGATTACAGAACAAAAACGCATCGCCTCGTGCCTGAGCAGCCTCGACGCCCTGATCACCGCCGAGACGCAAAAGCTCGAAGCCCTCAAGACCCACAAAAAAGCCCTGATGCAACAGCTTTTCCCATCGCCGGAGGAGGTTGACGGTTGAGCGAACGAGCGAATCAAGACACGGCCGAAAATGCACCTCACCTTTATTTCGTGGATGAATCCGGCGACGGTGTGATCTTCGACAGCAAGGGACGTGTGCTTGTCGGGACAGGCACTGTTCAGGATTTTTTTACGGTAGGCATGGTAGAGTGCTGGGATCTTCCGCAACTGACGACCGATCTCACAGAACTCCGCAAACGACTTCTGTCCGACCCGTATTTCAAGGGCGTGCCGTCATTGCAACCTGAGGCAAAGAAGACTGCGCTATTCTTCCACGCCAAAGACGACGTGCCTGAAGTTCGTCGTGAGGTCTTCTCCATATTGCAGCGTCATGATTTCACCTTTTATGCCGTCGTGCGGACGATGTCGGCTGTTGTCCGTCGGGTGCAATCACGCAATCAACGAGATCCGACCTATCGGTACAATCCGACGGAACTCTATGACAGTGTCGTCAGGCGACTATTCGACAGAAAACTGCATACGCGCCCAGCGTTCGATGTCATCTTTGCGAGTCGCGGCAAAGCACGAACTCAAGCTCTGCGCGAGCAGTTGTTGAAAGCTCAAAGTGACTCACGCAAAGCGACCGGGACTTATCCCGAAGCCAAAATCACCGTCCGAGCTATGCCCGCCTGTCAACACGTCGGCTTGCAGGTTGCAGATTATTGCCTTTGGGCATTGCAACGGCTTTACATGAAGGGCGAAGATCGGTTCATTGGTCTGCTCTGGCCGAAGGTCGGACTCATTCTGGATGCCGACGATATCTCGGAGAAACCCTACGGCACGTATCACACTCGCAAACGATCGCCATTGGACGTAGAGCGCATAAAAAATCGGAAGGTAGAGGATTGAGCGGCGAACCGACAATCACACGGCATGGAGCCGAATTTCACCTTCCGAGCCGATTAGAATACGGCGCGATTCATGAAAATGCAACTTGAATTTGAAATCTCCAAACCGCGAATCACTGAGACGACGCAACAAAGCATCGTCTCGTGCCTGAGCAGCCTCGACACCCTGATCACCGCCGAGTCCCAAAAACTCGAAACCCTCAAGACCCACAAAAAAGCCCTGATGCAACAGCTTTTCCCATCGCCGGAGAGTGCCTGAAGTGCGGGCTTTACGGCAGATGCGAGTTGCAGGGCACGTGCGAACTCGAGAAGCAGTGGCCCATCGCGGCTTGAGGTACTTCCAATGGCGGGGTAGACTCTCCGATTCCACAAATTTTACCGCAAACTGAGTCTCAAGGATGATCCCATGAATCGAATTCAACTGGCAACGCTGCTGTCTTGGGCGGGTGAGGCCGGAATTCAAGGGCGAAAACGCTTGCAAAAGGTCGCCTTCTTTTTGCAGCAGGCAGGCTGCCCGCTCAATTGCGAATACACGCTCCATTTCTTTGGACCTTACTCGCGCGACGTCGCAGACGCATGTGACGAAATGGTGGCCGCAGGGCTGATCGAAGAACTCGGCGGCCGGGAAACTGGCACCATGCAGTATGCGTACAAACTCAAGCCGGCTACTCGCGAGTATCTGCGGCAGGTGGCTGATGCGTCCATGGCGAAGTTTGAAGAGGTCGGGAAACAACTCATTCAGGAAAACATTTGGCGGCTTGAACTTGGCTCGACAATTCTCTTCCACTATCGCCGCAGCGGCGACTGAAAAGAAGCCATGTGCCAGGCTTGCCAGTTCAAGAAAGCGGACCCAGCGAATCCCAAAAGCGTCGAGGCACTTGAATTGGCTCAGAGCTTCGTACCAGCCACCGCGGTGTGATTGGAGCTGCCGTGTCAGATAAGGTCTTTCGCGATCCATTGTACAACTACATCTCGTTCGATCGAAATCGCGACGGATGGTTGATTGACCTGCTGAATTGCAAAGAGGTGCAGCGTCTGCGCCGCATTCATCAACTGGGCGTCAGCAACTTCACCTACCCCGGCGCGGACCACACGCGGTTCGCTCATAGCCTCGGTGTGACGCACCTGATGAAGTTGGTGCTGGAACACCTCGAACGGACCAACAACGCAGAGAAGATCAAAAATGCCCGCCAAGCTCTGTTGGCGACGGCGCTGCTCCATGACGTTGGACACGGCCCATTTTCTCATCTGTTCGAGCCGTGCCTGGGTATCAATCATGAGCAATGGTCGATCGCGGTCATCCGTGACGAGTCCTCGCAGGTGAACCAGGTACTCAAAAAACAAAACGCGTATCTACCGAATCACGTCGCCGATCTGATCGACTCTGATAATACGACCCATCCCGCGTGGCAACGAGCGCTGATGTCGAGCCAGCTCGATGTGGATCGATTGGATTACCTACGCCGCGATAGTTTGTTCACCGGCGCGGGCTACGGGCATTTCGACTGGCATCGGCTCTTAACGACCGTCGAGTTCTACGATGGCGAGTCCGACCTGGTCTGGCCTGCGAAGTCAGCGCTGGCGATCGAGGAGTACATCTTCGCGCGATACTACATGTATCAAAACGTGTATTTGCATAAGACCACGCGCGGGTTCGAACAACTTCTGCAGGCAATGTGGAATCGGGCAAACCAACTTCGCCGCGATGGGACAGATATTGACGCCAACCCTGTCCTCGATCGATTCTGGAAAGTCGAGCGCCCTGAACCCGGTGCGATGGCGGTGTCGGATTATCTCGCCGTCGAGCAGTTCACAGTGCTTGAGCAAATCCAGCGATGGACTGGGCACGCCGACAAGTCGCTCGCCGATTGTGCGAGACGATTTTTGGAACGAGACGGTTTTGCAATGGTAGAACCGCCTCCGCCGGTCAATCCGCTGAAAAAAGATGACTTCGGAGAGTGGCAGCCGGAATTGCACAAACTGCTTCAAAGCAAGGGGTACGAGCAACCTGAGATGTATTGCCTTGCGGATCGGGTCAAGGGCAAATATCGACAGCCTTACCGTGAAGAGAAGGATCCGGACGATCAGTCCGCTGTCAACACGATCCGTGCGGTGACTGACGGACAGCCTCTGGCAATTAGCCAATTCCTTCCGCGACTAAAGGCAGTCGTCACCA
>JANPHT010000493.1:0-2833 GCA_031424595.1 Planctomycetota bacterium | reverse complement strand
GCCCAACGGCTCACTAAATCAATAACCCGCGAGCGGCTGGCGGCCAGCTATGTCCCTTCGATCACTTCGCGAACTGACAAATCATCGATCTGGTTAATAAGCCAGTCGAATCCCTCTTCAAGGGCGAGAAAATCAAAAACTCGCGTACGTTCAGCAGTGAATCTGATTCCTACCAGTCTAGCATCCTCGACTCGTCGGGCGGGAGAGGAAAATTCTTCTCGACGCGTCCAAACATCACGTACTTCATTCAGCTTGGCAATGTCGTCATCAAAATTTGTTTGGACACCAACCAGAATATCGCGATCTAAGCCTCCCTCAAGCTTGTCCGAGCCCACTCCGCCAATCAATATGTCGTAGCCCAACCCTCCTTTCAGTATATCGTCTCCCCCCCGCCAATCAGAATATTATCATTGGAGTTGCCAATCAATTCGTCGTTGCCGGTGCCGCCTATCACGTTCTCAATGAACTCCGCGCCTTGCAACGTCACCTTCCTGTCCGTGCTCCACAGTTGTGGGGCTTCGGAATACAAAAGCAGTTTTGTGGATCCCGAAAATTCCGGGACGCTCAGGGTATCGACTCCGCCTGTTGGATCTTCGGCGATGACATCAAAACCGTCAGAGAGGCCATAGGTATCATCTCCGCTTTGTCCCCGCAGTTGATCGTCCCCGTTATTTCCAAGGAGCGTGTCGTTTCCAGGGCCTCCATCAATGGTATCGCTGCCATAACGGCCAATGAGATAGTCATTGCCTCCGTTGCCAAACAAGGAAGAATTGACATCTTCTTCTCCTACGAGAAAGTCATTCCCGCCGCCACCGATGATGCTGTTGAATACTCCAGAGATTACCAAATCGCGGTGCGTGTGTACTTTCTGGATTGCCGCTTTTTTGGCAACGTTTAAATTCACATCCGAATTCAGAGCCGCAAAGTTCAGAGTGTTAACGTCCGATCTAATATTATCGAATTCGCTTACCGTGTCAGTTTCGTTCTGCGTTGCTGGACCAAATAAATATTGATCGTCTCCCAGCCCTCCGTCTAACGTGTCATTGCCACCAGCACCCGTCAAAACGTCATTGCGAACATTGCCACTCAACCTGTTGTCCGCTGCATTTCCAAGGAGACGATTGTTGCCTAGTCCTCCGGCAGCATTTTCAAAGGTTGATCCGGAATTCAATTTCAACTTGCGGTTTGTGTGAACCGGTTGTTCGACCGTCGTGTTCAGTGCAAGGCTCACATCCGTTGTGATCGAACGAAAGTCGAGTGTGTCTGTGCCACCGTCCGAGGCTTCAGTTACTGAGTCAGCTTGCAAATCCACGGTGGCGGGGCCAAACGAATAAGTGTCGTTGCCATTTCCACCGTAAAGTTCGTCGTCGCCGGAGCCACCGTTTAGCTGATCATTGCCATCGTTGCCGTAGATTCGATTATTGTCCGCGTTCCCGGTGAGGTTATCGTCTCCACTTCCACCGACCACTCCAGTCAGTTTGAACGGTGAAATCAGCACCAGCGTCCGATTCGTATGCACCGGCTGTGGAGCGGTGCTGAGAATGCTCAGGGTGACAGGAATTGAGATTCCTGAAAAATCCACCGTATCCAGATCCAGTTGACCACTGCCCGTCGACGGATCAACCCTATCGGTTTCTACAACCGACGTCGGGGTAAACAAATAAGTATCATCACCCGAGTGACCATGTAGCGTGTCGCTGCCCATTCCGCCGTCCAGTGAATCATCACCTGAGTCGCCGGATAGTAAATCGTCACCAGAACTCCCCAGCAGCGTGTCGTCACCAGAACCGCCGCTCAGCGAGTTGTTCTCCGAGTTGCCCGTAAGACGATCGTTCCCGCTGCCACCGATGACGTTTTCAAAGTTGACGGTCCACTGCAGAGTCAGAAATCGACCTGAATGAACAGGTTGAACCTGACTTGTACTCAGCGACACGATCACATTGCCTCTTATTGCCGAAAAGTCCAGCGTGTCCATACCACCGTTGGATGCTTCGTTCACGACATCGAGTTGCTGCCCCACTGCCGACGTGAAAACGTATCGATCGTTGCCGAGACCACCAGTCAGTCCATTATTACCATCCAAACCATTCAATGCGTCATCACCACCATTGCCAAACAACTCGTTTCGGGCCGAGTTGCCAGTCAGCGTGTCATTCCCCGAACCGCCATAGGCGTTCTCAAAGGTCGAAGAGGCATTCAGCTTCAGCGCGCGATTGGTGTGCACAAATTGAACGTCACTTTTGCCCAGATTCAACACCACGCTCGTCGCCAGGGTATCGAATCTCAGACTATCGGTCCCCCCGTCCGTCGCTTCACTCAACGTATCCGCTTCGGCCGCAGTCGTATCTCCAAACACATATGTGTCATCACCACGTCCGCCGATCAGTAAATCATTCCCAGCTCGACCCGTCAGCGTGTCGTTGCCGGAACTGCCAAACAGTAAATTGGCCGATGAGTTACCGCTGAGAGTGTCGTTCCCCGAACCACCATAGGCGTTCTCAAAGGTCGAAGAAGCGTTCAGCTTCAGCGTACGATTAGTATGCACACTTTGAACCAGACTTGTGCCCAGATTCAGCACCACGCTAGTCGTCAGAGTGTCGAATCTCAGGCTATCGGTCCCCCCGCCCGTCGCTTCACTCAACGTATCCACTTCCGCCGCAGTCGCGACTCCAAACACATACGTGTCATCACCCTGTCCGCCAGTCAGTGAATCATCACCATCGCGACCCGTCAGCGTATCGTTGCCGGACATGCCAAACAGTACGTTCGCTGATGAGTTTCCGGTGAGAAAGTCGTTCCCCGAACCGCCATAGGCGTTCTCAAAGGTCGAAGA
>JANPHT010000492.1:0-2158 GCA_031424595.1 Planctomycetota bacterium | reverse complement strand
AGGGAGTAAACCGGAGTTTGGTCGTCACTGGTGGGAAGCAACCAAAGGTGCATCGAAGGACTCTGACCTTGCCGTTTGCCTGCTTTGGTTATTGGCATTCTCAAAGCGTCCGTTGACCTGCCAGGTCGGTGCGGCTGACATGGATCAGGCCGACGAACTTCGGAAAGCCGCGAAAGACATCCTGAGACTCAATGAATGGCTTGCCACTCGAATCCAACTTCAGGCGATGAAAATCATCTGTAAGGCAAACGGTTGTGAGTGCGAAATCATCGCAGCCGATGTCGCCGGTTCACACGGTGCTCGCCCTGATGTTTTGATACTCAACGAATTGTCGCACGTTACGAAACAGGAGTTCGCCGAAAACCTCATGGATAATGCGGCCAAGGTTCCGCACGGACTCGCTGTCATCGCGACGAATAGCGGATTCGAGGGCACATGGCAGGAACGCTGGCGGAACATCGCACTTGATTCTCCGCGATGGAAGGCGCACATCTACAGCCGGCCGTCGCCATGGCTGGACGATGCGGAGATGGAAGAAGCTAAGCGTCGAAACAGTCATGCCCGTTACATGCGACTTTGGTGGGGTGTTTGGGCAAGCGGTGCTGGTGACGCTCTCGATCAGGAGGATATTCAGGCGGCGATCTTCCCGCTGCTCAAACCGATTGTCACACGTGACCCTGATTGGTTCTACGTCGGCGGCCTCGATCTGGGAATCAAACATGACCACTCAGCATTGGTCGTCTTAGGCGGAAATCGGAAGACTCAGCGCATCCGCCTGGCTCACGCTCAAAGCTGGATACCGAGTCCAGAAACCGGCAAGGTCAATCTTATGGCGGTCGAAAGTGCCGTCCTATTGGCTCACCAGCGGTTCAATATGAAGACCTGCGGCTATGACCCATACCAGGCCGCATTGATGGCTCAACGACTTGAGTTGCAGCGGGTGCGACTGAAGGAAGTTCCCTTCACGGGTTCGGCACTCAATCTCATGGCCAGTACGTTGCTCGACGTTTTCCGCTCGCGGAGGATAGAGCTTTTCAACTGCCCTCAATTGATTGCAGATCTTCGCCGTCTCACGATCGAAGAGAAGTCATACGGGTATAGGCTCTCAGCAACTCGCGACGACCAGGGGCACGCTGACCTTGCCACGAGCCTTGCCGTTGCTTTGCCAATCGCCGTAGAACTTCTGGGAACGACGTATCCGTTTGTCGGGGCTTACTCCGGCGAACCGATTCGAGACGGGCAACACGGTTCTCCATTCATGCGAGAACTTCAACGACTCAGCAAAGAATCAAATCCCGGCCAGTCAAGAGATGTCGGATACGGAAGCACAGATCATCACGAACAGATCCGTGAGTACATGAAAGCCCTTCGCCTTGGTTTGTTTGATTAATTTGTTTGATTAACAGGAGAAAATCAATGCCGTTCTTTGAGTCGTTCGTTGAGTTCAAGGCCCGAATGGAGTCCGACTGTGAGTTCATTCATAACCGCTTTCTCTTTAGAAATGGAGCCCAGTCAAACGGAGAATATCTTCACACAGAACCTCCCCAAAACCCCATTCAGCTTGCGAGGCTCCAAAAGGAGTTCCTTACGTTCCGGCTTGAGCGGGCGAGCAAGGAGTTTAACGACATGAAGACATATGTTGACGAGCAGGCCACGATGAGATTGCGGTATCCCAACGCTGTTCCACCTCGGGAGGATGCCGTCGATATTCTGCGGAGACTTCAAGGGCGGATCTTTCGTCTGAGAGCTTCGATTGCAGCAATTGCAACTGCCCAGGAAAGCGAATCGCCTGAAAAAGTACAAAGGCGGATATTTGCAGAACTGGAACAGAAGGAACGGGAACGTGTAAAACAGATCATGACGGAAGCATCACAAATCTTTATTTGACTCTCACATTTCACAGGAGAAAACGACCATGTCCTTTGTCCCAAACAAAAAATGTTGCAGTGATCCCCGGTATCTGTGTCCGAAATGCCAGACTCTGTTCGACCGAATGTACGGGCGAAGCCCTCAGGCTCGGTCAAACAGCGTGACTGCCAACTCCGGGACATTCGTAATCAACGAACCTTTCAGGATTCGGACTCGACGACAATCTCAGCCGTTGATTCCACCACCACTATTCCGGACCGTCGATGAATCTCCGCCGGCCGGGGCTAGC
>JANPHT010000491.1:0-3493 GCA_031424595.1 Planctomycetota bacterium | reverse complement strand
CATTATGATCGCGCTGGTGATGCTTTGGCTGTCGCTGTACTTCAATGAAGTGCTGGCGATGCTGGTTGTCGTGGGTGGCAGCCTCTTTCTGTGTGGGCTGGGGTGTGCTCCGATACCCTATCAGCCGTTTGTTGTGACACCGTTTCCTGCGTTGTTGCAGAGTGTTTATTCTGCCTCGGGAATGATCGAAGATGAATACTTCAGAAGTTATTTCAGTGTCTTCGCGTCGTGTGGAGTCGGGATGTTCACTGTGGCGGGGATGGCTTTTCTGTCGATCGTGATGGGTCCTCTCTACGGCATTATTCGCGACAACAGTACTTTCGGTGAAGTTGTTCGAGCCGGTGACAGTAAACGTAAGCGTCGATTTCGCTTTCGTCTTCACATTCAGAGGCCGTCTGAACTGGCGTTCTTTTATGAGAATCGTGGCGACACATTAAGGCGGTTTGAAGGACTGCTGCGCTGGGGCACGGGGTTTGTTTTGTTATTGCTGCCCGCAGCTCTCGTCTGGAGCGTTTACATTTCGGCCATCAGCCGTTTTTTTAAGACGATGTCTGGCAGCGGCGGGATGCCTGGCTGGTTCTTTGCTGAGCTGATGACCGCGTGCCATACGATTCATGGAGTGACTTTGCTGATTGCGACGCTGCTGTTTTCGCACTCGAGGAATACAACGTATCTGCGAGTGCCCTTGATTCGCGGCTGGCGAGTGTCCGTTTCCGCGATGGATTCGTTTTGTTTTGTTCTGGTGTTACTGCTCTCGACTGTGATCACCCTGGGTTTTCCCGCGTGGTTTAAGGCAACCGTGGTCGTTCCTTCCGGCCTGAATGAGCTGGCAGAAACGTACAATTATTCTCGATTGACCAGTGCAAACTTTGTCAGTGAAGGCTGGAAGGGAACGATCGTACTAAGTCTTGCTGCGATCACGATCTATTTACTGCAACGGACGTTTTGTCTGGCCATGTGGCTGAAGAGTGTTTCGTTCTTTCTCGTGGTTGTGCTCTATGGCGTCATTATCTGTGCGTTGCCTTTGGCCTTCGGGGCGATGATGAGTGAGGTGCATGAACTGCGGGAATATCAGATCCTGTATCGAAGCGGACCGACGATTGCTGCGGCATCTCCGGCAACAATTCTGGGCACGCTGTATTGGGGAAGGCCGAATAGTTTTCCCTATGATCCGCCGTCAGTGGTGTTCTATTTTGTTCAGTGCTGGCTCATATTTGTCTGTGCTTTTTTGTTGCGACGCCTGAGTCGAAAGCTGCGTCTGGAGTACCTGAATGCTCCTGCAAAGGAGAACTACTGATGCGTTGTGCATTGAGAAGCAACTCGTATTCACTGATCCGGCATGTGGTGATTCTCTTTCTGGTCAACCTGCCAGTACTGACGCCGGTGATGGCTCAATCGGCGGGTGATGAAGACGAACGTAAGCCGGACTTTCCAGGGCTGGATATTCAGGCAGTTATTGGCTGGGGTGGTCGCGTTGAGGTCAATGCGCCGGTTCCGATTTCGTTTCTGATTTCCAATCAGTCGAGTGAAGTTCTGGAGGGCCGGTTGATTCTCAGTGATCCGGAAACAGAGCGAGAAATCAATCTGGGTGATGTCTTTGTGGGGCCTGGCAGTGTTCGTCGGTTTTCGTCAGTGTTGGCGCTAACCGACTGGAACAATTGTGTGGCCACATACACCAATGGTTCGCAGGACTTCTGGACACGTCCGTTGCCGCTGATGACCGGCAAGGATTTTTCTGAAGACGTTAACTATGTGCTGTTTGTGGATGATGGTGGTCGAGCGTTACAGCTGCCAACTCCGGCGGCTTCGGCAGATCCGGGTTCGGAACCCGCAACAGCAACGAAGCCTGAACCATCAGGGCAGTCGGAGGAGAGATTTACGCCGAGTTCAGGGTCTGGGCGCGCTGTTCAGGCCGTCACCGTGAAATCCTGGCAGGTGTCTCAACATCCGGGACCGCTGACTGTGGCCCAGGCAATGCTGTTTTCTGAGACAGCAAAAGTCGACATGCTGAACGATTCTCAGTGGGATGCCGTTGGCCGCTGGGTTTGTTTGGGTGGCACCGCTTTTGTTCATGAGACATCGAAGGAAGTCTTCGAACGTCTCAGAAAAGCGTCTCCTTTAATGTCGCAACCCGCCGTCCTTGTGGATGAGCACGACGTCTATCGTTGTGGAGGCGGGTCGATTCGAGAATATGAGGGTCGGCTGTTCTCCGCGGAAGATTCGGAATCGATCAGAAGAGTGCTGGAAGCAGCGTCACGGCTTTCACGATTTAACGTGCTGAAGATTCCTGCCGACTTACCTCGGGCCTATGTGGGCACGTCCAACGCAAACTATACGCGTTTGATGGTGCTGGCTGTCTTCAGTATCTATCTGCTGTTTTCGGGAGTTGTGACACTCCTGATGTTTCGATCGAATCGTCGACGAGTGGTGATGTATATTGTTTCCGTAGTTTCAGTGGCCTGTCTGGCAGCCGCGTTGCTGGGAAGCTATTTGCGGAATAGTCGAGGAGATTTGCATTGGCAGTCAGTGATCGTGGGAGGACAGGGAGGAGCCGTGCAGGTTGCTCAGCTTGAGGTGCAGTCGGCTGGCGGACGAAATACGCGAGTTGCAGTTCGAGGAAACCTTGCGGACCTTCAGTTGCTGAGAAGCAAACAGACAGACAGACGCAATTACTATTCTCGGTATGCAGCCTACAACGGAGGGCAGTCCAATGGGCCTGTCGGCTACGCACCGTTTTCGGTTCAGCCTGATCTGTTGCAGGAAGAACCGGGTGCATTTCGCATTGGAGTACCGATCACGCCGTGGGGAGTTCGCCAGAGCATTGCCACGGCCTATGATCCAGAGTTGCAGGGCGTTCAAATCAATCTGCAATTTCGTCCTGAAGGATCGGTGACAAATGCCACAAACACGGATTCCGGAGACTCATGGGCGTATGTAGTTCCAGGGCAGTGGACTGCTTCATTAACGAACAGGCTCCCTTTTGATTTGAAGGAATGTCAGCTGTTGGTGACAACATCAGTGCCACAGGTTTCCTCCAACATGAATTCAGGAGCTTATGGATTGTCGGCCAACAGGGTGCAGTTTTCGACGGGTCGTGGGGATCTGAAGATTGGTGACATCGCGGCATCCGCAACAGCGATCAGTTCAATGTCAAACCTTCCGATTGTCGTGACACTAACGCACTATTGGTACAGCAATCAGAACACGATTGGGCCTGAACCGGCTTTTCCCGGGTCTTCAGAAATCTGGTTGATGGCTCGAGTTTACAGCTCACCATTGCTGTCGATTGATGATGAACACAGTGATTTTGAGGAATTTGGCGAAGTTCATTACTACCTACAGAAGTTAAACATTGAAGAGACACCTCAGGAATGGCGTGATTCCTATAAGCAGTGCCTGGAGCAACAGTTAAGTGCGGCTCGGGAGCAGTTGAAGTTGCTGGAAACTCAGAAGCAGAGTCTGCAATTCTGAAACCGGCTGTTGACTTCCTGAA
>JANPHT010000490.1:0-1210 GCA_031424595.1 Planctomycetota bacterium | reverse complement strand
GATGGCGATTACACCATCGTTCATGATCATGGAACGGCCCATTGGTCGGTTTCGTATTACGTGGATGCCGGGGATGCCGATCCTGAAAAACACCCCGAATCAGGCATCTTCGCCGTGCTCGACCCCCGCCGGTACATTCGTCCCATTCCTGGACTGGATGATTTCAGCATGACGCAATTCACAGTGAGGCCCAGGTCGGGCCGGCTGGTGATCTTTCCGGGATGGTTGCAGCACTATGTGCATCCGTATCGTGGCACGCGACCGCGGATCGCGATTTCGTGCAATGTCTCGGTGGCTCCGGAACTGCTCAATCCATCGCCTTCGTTGGGTTAGGACTCCCTGACAAGGCCGGGGTTGGCTCCCACAGAAATGCAAAAACACCGCAGAAAAAGGACGAGCGTCACCGGTACACATCAAGCTTCATGCGACCAGCAGGCCGCCGATCACGTTGCTGAAATTCGATTTTCCACATTCTTACAGAATTCTTCTGGATGCCTGTCGGGTCTGCGAAACGGTTGAACATTTCAGTGCAACCAGATCTTCTAAACAACAATTGCCAACAACACAATTCCCATACCCGCTGGATACTCTCATGTTAAACAAAGTCCTTGGTCGTGTTCGTCTGACTCTGAACGCAATTATGCTGGATTCGATGCGACAAGAGAGAGGTTCCCGAGGGAGGAGGAACGCAGCACGGGCGAGGACAAACCTTGCCTCAATTTTCGGAGGTTTCTCCACTGCTGTCGGAAATCAGAGGCGATCCCAACTTCGCCGGACCGCCGCCAGCGAATCGCTGGAAACACGGCTGTTGTTAACTCCTTTGATCGTGGGAGAGGAAGTTATTGACGACGTTACGTATACGACCATCGCTCCAACCGGTGTCTATAACGGCACCCCCATGGACCTGGACCTCTCCTGGGGCGTTGACCTGGGGCCGGATTTTATCGCCGACCACTACTATGGCTATGATTTTAACCTTGGCCTCGGCGACGGCAGCGTGGATTTGGGTACAAACCCAAACATCAAAGTTACGGGTACTCCGGGCAATGACATTGTGCGAAATAACTCTGGCAACGGAGTTGGTGATGCCGTCGAATTGACGGCGTATGGCAACGGTGGCAACGATGAGCTTTACGGCGGCCAGGAGTACGACAAGCTCATCGGCGGGCCAGGTAAGGACAAATTATTTGGCCTGGATGGTGACGACGTG
>JANPHT010000489.1:0-19203 GCA_031424595.1 Planctomycetota bacterium | reverse complement strand
CGGCTGACGAGCATCATGTTTTGCAGTTCCCAGCCCGCCGGTTCGTTCAAGTCTCGGCGGCAGACGTAGTTCGCCCAGAAGTCCAGCTGCTGGCGAGCGGCTGCAAGATCTGTTTCGTTGCGACTGATGCCCACACTTCGCCACATCAGACTTCTGAGCGCGTTACGGATGTCAGTCAGGTCCAGCTGTTCGTCGCTCCGCTGATTATCCTGCTGAGAACGCGATTCAATGGAAGGCGCGGCAAACGTATCGGGCTGACTTAATGCCACCTGCGAAGCATTTCGCCCGCAACGCAGACCGAAGACAACGCCTTCCAGAAGACTGTTGCTGGCGAGTCGATTCGCTCCGTGCAGGCCACTGGATGTCACCTCGCCCGCCGCCCATAAGCCTGGCAATGAAGTGCGCCCATCCAGATCGGTCGTGACGCCTCCAATCATGTAGTGAGCGCCGGGCCGAACAGGAACTCTGTCTCTTGTCAGATCGAGGCCAAAATCTGCACAGACTTTTCCAATATGGGGGAACCGCAGACGGATCCGATCCGGTTCAATCGGGGAAAGATCCAGATAGACGCAGGGATGCGAGGTCTTCGCCATCTGTTGCGTAATCGCCTGGCTCACCACGTCCCGCGGCGCTAATTCTCCGGCGGGGTTATAGTCGTGCATAAAGCGGCGGCCATTGCAGTCCACCAGATGGGCGCCTTCGCCTCGCACGGCTTCTGTGATCAGATAGCGAGAGCTTCCGGCGATATAAAGCACTGTCGGATGGAACTGCATGAATTCCATATCACGCAACACGCAGCCCGCTCGAAGTGCGACCGCGTGACCATCAGCCGTTGCGATCTGAGGATTCGTCGTTTCTCGATACAGCGCACCCGCACCGCCGGTGCAAAGAATTGTTTGCTTAGCCCACACAAAGGTTCGCCCGTGATTCGCATTCCACACCAGCGCGCCGCGGCAGATGCCTTCGTGAGTCAGCAAATCCAGGGTAAACGTCTTAGGCCAAAGATCGATATGTACCGCTTCGGCCGCTCGACGATTCATGGCTCGCATAACTTCCTGGCCAGTCGCATCACCCAGGGCATGCGCGACGCGGGGATGGCTGTGGCCCCCTTCCAGAGTCAGAGCCAGTTCGCCATCAACCTTATCGAATTCCGCACCGTAAGAGATCAACTCCCGAATTCGTTGTGGGGCTTCTCGAATAACAAGTTCGACAACTTCTTCATGACAAAGCCCCTTCCCAGCCGCAATCGTATCGGCGACATGGTTCGAAAAATCATCCAGCGGATCGAGCACTCCGGCAATGCCTCCCTGGGCATAAGCACTATTCGAATGCTGCAACGAGTCCTTCGTGACCACCACCGTGCGAAGGGACGGGTCCACCGCCAAAGCCGCTCGAATTCCCGCGATGCCTCCGCCAATGACCATCACATCGGTGAACAGATGCGGAACTCGCTTGGGATCAAACGGGACCAGATAGCGGCGCAGTGTGGGAACGTGAATCGTGCGAGGTTGCATAGATGCTGGTTTCGAATCAACCGACGCGCCCTTCTGAGGCACCGTCGTAGGGTAGTACTTCGTGGCCCAATTCCAACTCGCTCGTCATCCTGCCTACCATTCACCACTGCGGTGAAATTTGTCACGGGCGTTCTGAGCAAATTGTCGAGAAGCCGCAGCAAGATTGGCCAGAATCTCATCGTAGGTCAAACCGACCGTACTGCGAGCCGCCGCAATGACGGTTTCGCATTCGTTAGTATCCATGAACCGGGCCGCTTCCAGAAGTCCGGGTTGTTCGTCAGGAGTGACGACCAGAAAACCGTGCTTGTCCGCATGAATCAAATCGCCAGGGGAAATCCTGCGTCCGAAGACCTCCACGTCGCAATTAAATTCGACGGCCTGCACCGCCGCATGTCCCACGGACAGTCTTCGAGCAAGAGCCTTCAGTCCCGCATTCGTCATTTCATCCACGTCTCGAATCGCACCGTCAGTAATGGTTCCGACGCAGCCAAGCGATTTGTGAACATTGGCATTCACTTCACCCCAGAAAGATCCGATAACGCGAGGCTTATCAAGATCCTGAATCACTACTATTTTAGGGCCGGGAACGCTGGCCAGATACTGACGATATTCGATGTTGGCATTGGGTTTGGTTTTTTTGTGCGTCGGGTTGCTGGGTTCAATCTTCAGCGTGACGGCATAGCCCACCATGGGTCCCATCTGCGGCATGAAGTCTCGCGTCTCTTCCAGATTCACGGCATCCGCACAATGATCGCGTTTCGTGATTTGTTCCCAGCCGTTGTAGATGGTCGGAGTGTTCCAGCGCTTCAATTGTAGTAATTCAGAGTGACTCAGAATTCGAGGAGTGGTCATCGTAGGGAATTTCCAGACAAGAGCATTTTCTGAACGCAGCGTCGATTCGATCCGCAGTTGACCCCGGTGCGGTCATCTCACTCGAAACCCGAGGTGCCGGACTTGTGTTGCGTAGGTTAGCAAGTCACTGTTCGGCTTGCATCCGGGCCGAGTGGTTCAGAAAACGGAACGCCTGAGTGCAACTGAAACACTTGCACGGATTCCGGGAACGATCCAAATCATTTGCGCCCGAAGCCCAGCTTCTTTGGGACTTTGTCCAACGCTGATGCCTGCTGCATTGATCGCATGGATGTCAGGAGGGGACTGCACATGAAAAGTAGCACAAGGATACAGTATTCGTCCATGTGGAGGCCGCGTTTTCCGGCGGAATCGCGTTCTCTACCAACTTCGCGCACCCCGGGCGAGAAGCGGTTGGAGTTTGTCAAAATACTTGAGACTGTGAATGTCGCACGGTTCAATCGCGGGCTTTCGCTTCATCCGACGACGAGCATTGCTGTCCACTTCACTGCTCCGAAGCTACAACTTCACCGATCCGGAAGCCGTGAAAGACATGCGATACGAAGGCGAGCAGGCCGCGAATGCCCCGATTCCGGCGGAAGTTCGCGAAGCACTTCGGTTCGCTCTTGAAAAGTCCGACGTGCCCGCCCAACTGCCAAAGGTTGAATCGCCACATTCTCCGAAAAAATGAAAGTTCCTGACGGAACGGCCAACTACGCGATACCATGGACGAGAGATTCCGGCCAGTGGATCGTTGTTGAGCCCGCAAGTGTGCGAACAGTCAATTACGCTGATGCTGTGAAGGCCGCTCCCTAAGAGCGATTTGATGTCGTGCGCAGCATGGCGATCATGCGGAAGTGACCAAAACCAAGTTGCATGAGGAACGCGATGAAATCTGCATGGCTCGTCGGGATGGTGTCATTTTCGATGGCCGCTTTATCAACTGTCGCGGACGAGGCACGCACACAACAGGAACGTGCCGAAGAAGTCCAGCGAGGATCGGACACAGCCAAAGGCGGGTTTCAGAACGAAGATGAGATTCGTAATAAGTTCAACAACTGGAAAGAAGACCAGGATGCTCGCGCGTGGCTGGAGGCCATGAACTACTCGCCAGCCGAGATTATGGAAGTCACCGCATCGAAACCTCACGGCGAAAAGGCCGATGTGGAAGTTCGCGTGAAGACCAGGATCGGCGAGCGTCTGGAAGGCATCTCAATCAAGCTCGTCAGCAATCCTCATGGATTCAATCAGATCGACAAGCGCTGGCTGGCAACCTATGCGAAGAAGTGGAACATGCCGACTGATGTGTATGAAAGTCTGAAACTGTTTGTCGGGGAATTGCCGCCCGTGAAGCCAAGCCGCAACGACCAACGAATGTTCCTTGATGAACTCAGCAAGGAACGCCAGAAGTCAGTCAGAGAGTTTTTTACGAAGCACCGCGATGAGATCGTTTCTGATCTGGTCACTGGCGACGGCGAGCATGCTGCAGGCTGGATGATGGTGACGCTGAAGGAAACCAGCAGTCAAAACCAAGGCGACACGAAAGGCCCGATTTCGCAACGAAGCGGAGATTCTGAACAGTCTGCTGAGGAGGTCGCGAATTCAGTCCGCAAGCCTCGGTGGGTCATCCGCTCGACAGTTGACGCAATGAAATTTTATGGCGACGGCGAAGTCAGAATCACACACGCCGGCAGCCTGAAGATTGGCCGTGTCACGATGCAGCGAAAAGGTGGAGATAACGGCCGTGAGTCTGCAAAAATGCTGCAGTTCAAGATCAATCCTGTAGATCTTTTTGAGTTGCCATAAACCAGCCTCGCGAAAACAAAACGGCGATCCTTCTTCGTTGAGGACAAATAAACGACGACGACGACAGCTCCCGGATTATTTGCGTTTTCTTCGGAGCAGATAAACGAGAAAGTTGCCCAGGCCGGCGAAGCGGAATTCCGGATCGACGTAGTGCTGAATCACGTAAAAGGCAAAGTAATAAAAGCGGCAAAAGCACCAGACGCACAGACTCAGGAGAAGTGAAGTTCGAAGGCTGGGCTGATCCGCCAGCAACAGACCTGCGGCCAAAAGTCCTGCCATGAGGAACAAAAATCCCTTGGCAATGATTATCCGATGACTTTTAAGATCACCCATCATGACTAATCATCTCTGCGGAATCTGTACTGGCCAATCAGGAAAAACACCGTACTAAACGCCAGCAACATCCCGCACGACTGGGCGATCGTTGCGAAGGCCGGTGTTTCTTTTGTCAGTACTTCGCTGTAGGCATCTAATGCCCAGGCATGTGGCGTGAACAGGCTGATTTTTTGGCTGAGAGGTGGCATCCAGGCTCGGGGAACAAGACAGCCACTGATGCCTGCACTGGACAGCAGGATCAGGTTTCCGAAGGAGGACACCTGTGATTCTGTCTTCGCCAGCGTTGAGAACATCAAGCCTAACGATGTTGCCGCAGCCGAAGTGCAAAGCATAATGGGAACAAGCAGAAACGGCTCAGGACCCCACGACATCCCAAACAGAAGTTTGCCGGAAACCATGAGTATGGATGTCTGAACAAGCGACAAAACCATAAACGGCAGAGTCTTCCCCATCAGTATCGACGTCGGCGAAATGGGCGAAATCCGAAGTCGTCGCAAAGTCCCCATGTCGCGTTCATCGAGAAACGAGCGTCCCATAATGTTGACGAGAAAAAAAACAAACAGCACCGTGTAGCTGGGAATGAAGAACTGATAAACGCGATTTCCGGTCTCTGAGGTGGCGGCTTTGGCAGCAGCAGTGTTCTCCCACGGCTCCGGAATATTCTTCGCCCTATTTGCGGCCCCGCGAAACATCGGCACTTTTTCGGCGATGATCGGAAGGATGGCGTTTTGCAGCGAAAGCTTGACCAGCATTTTGGCCAAACCTTCCATCATTGGATCGGCAGCCGTTTCATTGAAGGACAACGACAGCTTGATCCCGGCGAACCCTTTCTCCCGAGTCGATTGTTCGGGAGACGTCAGTTCCGTGGGTGAGAGTGCTCTCATTGTTGAATCAAATTCCGGGCCGATCACAAGCCGCACATCGGCTTCGCCTGTCGGGCGCTCGGCCTGAAACTCGGTCATTTGAGCGGCCTTGTTTTCCAACGCAACGCTGGCTTGCCGAATCATCACATTCTCATGGCTGGCCAGGAATCCGGCCAGTCGCTTGGAGGACTCAGACTGATCAAAGTCTGCTACTTCGATCGTCAATCCCTGACGACTTTGTTCCCGATTGGCTCGCAAGCGACCGGTTGACGAACCAACGATGGCAATAATCACCATGGGCATCGCCACCAGAATGACCAGAGCCCGGCGATCGCGCGAGAGAAGTGTGAGATCTTTGAGTGTGATCTTCAGAGCATCCATGAATTCTGGAGTTCCTTCTTCAGCCGGTAATTGCGAGTGTTGCTATCGAGAGATCGTAAACGCCAGAATTCTTGCAGCGGTCCCTTTGCTCGACGCATGATGCGTTCCTGCCAACCGCACTTTTAAAGCATGGTCTCCGAATGTGAGTCCACTGGCAAACATGACCGTGCGAGGATAGTGCAGTCCGGAGCTGTACGAGTGGTAGAGTTCAAAAGTCTTCGACTCACCCTCGTCAATCTGAACTTCCAGTTGTCCGGCATCCGGCCCCGCCAGGACATAGGCCCCGACGGCTTTGCCCGAAAAATGAAACGAGAGTTCCGATTCAGGCTGGGTCGAATAGAAAATGGACTCGCCGAGAAAGCGGTCTCGGTTGCTGCCAGCGATCGTTGTCCAGTCGGGGATGCCACGTTGCCAGCCACCATCGATCTGAACTTCCGATGCCGGCAAAAAGTCGCCCTCGTCGAAAGAACTGTCCAACAATCGTTTCGGAAATGCGGGATAATTGAGGGGTGGTTCTTTTGCGATCGCCGCATGGCTCCACGCGGCGGTCAGCAATTGTGCCACGCCATCGGCAACCCATTGATTTCCGGCTGGTCCGGGATGGGTTCCTCCGAAAGTCTCCCACGACATTTTTTGCGATGCGATCAGGCTGGCCAATGTGGCAGGCACATCGATCGAGCTGATCTGATAATGCCGAGCGACTCGTTCATGCTGCTCGACGCTCAGTTGCGACTTTCCTGCTTGAGCTGTCGCGAGCATTTCGGGATTTACAAAGTCAATCATCACAATGTCGGAACGAGGATTGTGCTGACGCACGTGACGAATGATGCCCTCCATACCTCGTACACAATCATCAGCGGAATGCCGAGCATCCTGATCATCGTTCACCGCAAACTCTACGAGCAACAGATCAACGGAGCCCTGACTCAAGACGTCTCGATTCAGTCGAAACGCACCGGTGTGAGAGCAGGTCGAAGCAATGCCTGCATTCGTAAACGTAAACTTCGTCTCGGGGAAACGTTTCGTCAGCCATTCCATGACTCGCGGCCTGTACCCATCCATCTCCGTAATCGACCCGCCAAGAAATGCCACATGACCTGCCTTTTCGGTATGGAAGCGTTGGAATGAATGCTGAAAGTTTCCTCGCAGTCGGATGTTTTCATCGTCGACAACGGGCAGGGTTGGTTCCCCGCTGATCCAACCCAGCGACGCAAGAAACTGGTCTAACTGAAGCAGAGTTCGCAGATGCCACTGCCGGTATTGCTGTGGATCAGAACCCGCCGCACGCTTTTTTGATTTTTCAGCTTCGGCTGACGGTTGCGGAGCCTCTCGCAGATTAAAGAATCCATGCGGAGCGGTTGGAAACGTTTTGAGGTCGCAGCGATTCCCAGCTGCCGTCATCCTTTTTGTGAACTCAATCACGGTGCCAATACGGACTGTGCTGTCAGCTTCGCCATGAAAGATGATCGTCGGAGGCAGTTGAGTGCGAACGTGATGAATCGGAGAAAGTTTCTCAGGAGCGGCTCCGAATCGTGACTTCTGTTTCTGCTGCTTCGGCTCGCCAATGTCTGCGGCTTCCGCACCATCCAGGGAAGCCAGCATGAGTACGGGATTGAACAAAGCCAGCGCGTCAGGAGCCGAGCTGACGGACATATCTTCGCCGTCGCCTTCAAAGCCCGGCAGCAGCGCCGTGGCGCAGGCGATGTGACCTCCAGCAGAACCTCCGGCCGCACAAATGCGTTCAGGATTGATCCCCAGTTCCTGCGAATGAGCGCGAATCCAGCGGACGGCGGACTTGGCGTCCTCCACACATTGCGCCGGCTGCACTTTGTGCCTTGAGGCGACTCGGTAGTCGGCAAGGATCGCTGTGATTCCTCGCGATTGCAGATACTGAGCCTGAGACAGGAATTGCGATGGACTTCCGCTTGACCAGCCGCCGCCAAAAAAGAACACGATTGCGGCAGGCGGTGTTTCCGTTTTCAATGCCGAACGGAACACCCAGAGCTTCAGGTCCGTGTCGCTCGCTCGTTTGTAGACGTGCTGTTCTGTCTGTATCTCCGGCGGATAGGCAAATTGCAGCGCTGAAGTTCTCGACGGAACACAAGCCATCGCCATCGCCATTACCAGCAGACGAACGCGGAACGAGTGAGCGACTATTTCAATAGACATGACGGTCTCCAGACATGACGGTCTCCGTAATCCTGAGGGGCTCGGTTCCGTCGAAGTGTACAGGCTACAAACAGCGGCGGACAGGATCCCGTCTGCGGTTCAGGCGGGTGCAAAGAACGGCCACATTTGTATGGCTGATCCACGTTGGGACTGAGGGACATCGATGAATCGCGCGACGTTGTATTCGACACAACCAGCACCTTCGGACTCAAAAAAAGACTTGTCACTTCGTGGCCGATTGGGTTTTGACAGGAATTCGACAACTCAAGGCAGCAATGTTGCTTTTTGACAACATCTAAGGACAGCAGTCCCGAGATCACTGGTTTTCCTGACCTAGAGTCCAAAGGAGAGGAATCCCGTTCTGCCAGCCTTGTCGTTCCATTTGTCGGACCAAAATCGTCATGAATCGGTCAAGAGTCTTTCTGTGGGGAGCACCGCTGCTGATCTGTATCACGCAGTTGCCGCTCTTTCTGCAGTCGACGCTGACACCGGACGCGGTTTTGTACGATCTCCAGGCACGCTGCCTGCTTGAAGGCGGAGTGTTGTATCGCGACATCGTGGAACCCAATCTTCCAGGAGTCGTTTGGGTGCATGCTGTCGTGCGACGACTTGCCGGACCCTCTTCGTCGGCATTGCTGGGTTTTGATTTCGCGGTTGTGATCGGCATCGCATTTTTTCTTTGTCGCTTGGTGTGCGGAACAACTCAGAAACGTGAACAGAGTGGACTGATCGAACAGATTTCTCAGCCCTGCCGCAGGGAGACACTCGTAACGTGCGTGTTCAGCAGTGTGCTGCTTTTCTACTTTGGGACATCCGAGTGGTGCCATGGCCAGCGCGATACGTGGATGCTTTTGCCCTGCCTTGCGGCGATCTTAATTCGAAGTACGCTCTGCACGGCAGTGGTACCATCAAAGGATTCGTCCGTCACAGTTGTTGGTGCCGGTCGAAAGGGAACGACCGCCTGGTGCATTATCGAGGGTATGCTTTGGGCCGCGGGATTCTGGTTGAAGCCGTTCGTCGCTGTTCCAGCCGCTGCTGTCCTGCTGGCGTCAGCAGCGTTTATGCCAGCGAGGAAGTTCTGGTTCGCTCAAATCGGAGCAGTGATCTTCGGTGGTCTTCTGGTGGGATGTGCTGGAATCGCATGGATGGAGGCAAGTGGATGCTGGCCGCACTTCGTTGACATGCTGACAACATGGAATGGAGACTACTTTCAGTCCGGCCGTAGTCGTTGGAGTCTGGATCGTTTCCTCGCTCACTCCACGCGATTCTGGCCGTGGATACTCTTACACATTCCGGCCACGATCATCAGCGGCAAAACCTTTCTGCCTTCAAAATCCAGTGCAGCGTCGTTGACAAGTATGACGTCAGATCCCGCATTGAGGTTGCTGCAAGCCGGCTATCTGGGCTGGATCATTCAGGCTTTCGCCTTCCAGCAATTATTCGACTACATCCACGTTCCGGGGATGTTTCTGGCAATGAGTCTGTGCCTGCAAGCAGCGTTTCGTATGGGGCCTCGACCGGAACATGCCCTGGAACAATGGTCACCTGTCACGGGATTTCGCAAAGTCCTGACGTCATTGGCTCTCGTCGTTGCGCTGGCTGCAGCCAGTATGTCGCCAGCATTTGCCTGGAATCGACAACAGCACTGGGCGTCCTGCGTGCGCGCGTGCGTCGGCCAGCCGCTGACCGCCGAAGCCAAAGACGAAATCGCCCTGGTTCCGTTTCCCAGATGGTCGGAATTGCAGCCGGTCGTGACCCATCTTCAACAACTTTCGGTGCCCGATAAATCTGTCCTTGCTTACAACGGAAATCTAATCCATCTGTATCCGCAGACAGATTCTCACGCGCCAACTCGGTTCGTTTATGTGGATGTCCTGGCACGATGTTTTCCGCGTCGTCGGTCTGAGATCCTTGATTCTCTGGATTCGAGGGGAATCCGATATGTCATCAGCGACCTGCGAGAAGATGGCTGGGAAGGCTCACTCACGGATCACGAGCTACTGCCGCTTCAGATTTCTGAACATGCTGATTCGATGTTCTTCCCATACAACCAGAAACCTGTCTTTCGATCAGGTGGCTACGTGCTGTTCGAGGTCGTGAGGACGGCGGGATTTCTGACCAGCGATTATAGCCCGCTGGCTATTCGGCAAAGCTCTCAGCTGACAGAAAAAGATGTGCACGGTATTTCTCGCAAATAGGGCGAGCACAAACTTCTGATGCCGCTCGTTTCGCGAATTGTGTTTTGCGTCTTCTTATTCGCGATTCTGCTCAGCCGGAGAAAGCAATTATCGCTGATAGATGGGCAGGTAACCGTATTCAATCGCGAGGGCCAGTACGGATAAGGCCGTTGAATAAACCTTTCCAGCCTGTCGTTCCGTACCATCTTCCGGATTCCAGTATCCGGCTGGGTTCTGAAGTTCAAGTGTCGTCCTGTAGAGCGATTCCCGAGCCTGCTTCCATTCGTCGCCGCCCACTTTGAACATACCGACCGTGCAGTAATACACTCCATAGTAGAAGTAATGTTCTCCTTTGGTGAGCGGTCGCGACAAGATCCTCTTAGCTGCCGAAAGCGTCTCGTCCGTCCGGTGCTCACCACAAACCTCAAGTGCAACAATGCCCGTTCCAGCTCGCGTTACTGTACTGCCATGCCCCACCATGTACCCGAAGCCTCCATCATGTTTCACATGGAGCCGACGAACATAGGCAATGGCCCGGTCAATGTTCTCGGCGGGAACGTCGCAGCCAATGTCTTTGGCGGCCCGCAAAGCCAATAATTGCCACGCCGTGACGCTGAGATCTGAGTCTCCGCTTGTCGGCTGATATCGCCATCCTCCATCGTGATCTCCGGACTTGGGATGGTTCTGTGCATCCACGATCAGTTTCACGGCTTTCTGCAGCACATCGCGGCAGAGATCCGCCTGAGTCCCATCGACCATTCCAATAACTTCTGCCAGCATCAGTGTGGCGATTCCGTGGCTGTACATCGGCCCATGACTTCTTTCGCGGCCCACCAGAAGTCCATTCTTCTGCTGCTGATTCAACAACCAACCGACACCGCGAGTGATCTGCCGACCATAGGGCCCTTCGTCCGGAACATGTCCGCCGGCCAGCATGGCCATTATGGCGAGAGATGTCGTCGCGGTAGACTCTCCAAAATCGTTTGTCGTCCAGGCACCGGAGGCCTGCTGTTCTGCGGCCAGCCAGGACAGTGCTCGGCGAATTCCGGCGTCAATCTGCTGCTCCAACGGATCCACAGCATCCTGCGCCGGCAATTGGTGGCGAAGGCCGGGAATCAGCGCTATAGTCGTCAACAGGGCACTCCGGCGAGAAAATCTGTGCTTCATCGCATCGACCAGAGAAGTGTGTCTGGGAACTGGATTGACGCTGACATACTCTATCGGGAACACAGAAGAGAACCACTCTTCGAGGCAGACAAGGTCAGAATTCGTCAACTGTCGATCGTTCAGGTTTTGGCTGATGGATGGGGAATATCCAATCCATTCCTCGACGAACGCCGCGCAAGGTGCGATCGTGCGTTGCGGCGTAATCGATGCCGGTGCACGTATAACTGGCGGAGAAAGCCAGTCGATACACAATGGAAATCGCCTGTTCTTCCAATTCAACGGACGTGATGAGCAGACTGTCGATCCGGGCCCTGGAGTCGAATTCCTCTACCTCCAGATCCAACGCTGGGGACAGCAATTCCATGCGAGCTCGGAAGTAGTCGGCGAAATCAATGGAATCATCAGGCTCCATGACAGGGATTCGAATCTCCATCGACATCAGGAGGCCGTTTCAGAGCTGAATTTCAGAGAGCGGCAATAGGTCATCAACGCAACCCATACTTTACAATCGGAATTTTCCGAACAAAAGCACTGACCTGGCCAGTGGCACACAACCAGAAGTTCACATTGCCATTATTCCATGGCTGACAATGCTGCAGTCTGACTAGCGCCAGGCGGGAACCTCCAGAAGTTTTTCCACGACCTTACGCCGACTGCCGGTCGCTTCATAGATCTCGGTTTGCCGCCGAGCCCCGCTGCTCATGGGCAACAGTTGAACGGACTGCAGCTCGGCCAGACAGTTTAACTCAATCGCTGTTGGCGTGAGTTTCGCAACCAGTTCATCAACCAGCTGCGGAACAGAACGTTGCTGGAAATCCTTGGAACTGACGAGCGACGCATCGGCTCCATAACGAATGGCTCTCCATTTATTCTGTTCCACCATCATCGGATGATATTCGGGCAGAAATGTTCCCTCATCGATATCGTTCGAAATTGTGTGTACGAGGCATTGAATCAGCGACGTCAGAGCCAGCACATGATCCAGACTGGGTGGCACATCGCAGACTCGGACTTCAACCGTGCCGAAATGATGATGGGGTCGAATATCCCACCAGATTTCTCGAATCGAGTTAATAAAGCCGGTCGACATGAGATGCTTCACAAGCCAGACATATTCGCTCCAGTTTCGCATCTGATAGGGAAGCCCGGCTGTCGGCAGTCCTTCCATGATCTTTGAGCGGTTCGACTGGAGGCCCGTACTACGAGCCTCCCAAAATGGCGAGTTCGCCGACAACGCGAGAAGCAACGGCAGGTAATGCAGCATGCGATCACAGATCATCACGGCTTTGTCACCCGAATCGACGCCGATATGAACATGCAATCCAAACGTAACAAGTCGACGAACAACATCTTCCATCAATGTCACCAGTCGATGGTACCGTTCGTGAACTGTGATCTTCTGATGTCGCCACGATGAAAAGGGATGCGTGGCGGCCCACAGAAGTCGAATTCCCATCGGTTGAATGATCGCTTCAAGATCTGAAAGTTTCTGCCGCAGATCGTCGCCGACTTCACTGACCGTTTTGCAGATGCGTGTGTTGATCTCCACATAGCATTGCATAAGTTCGGGCTTCACCGAATCTTTCATATGCTCTGGCAGGGCCGCCATGAGCTGATCGATGCAACTGCATAGCGCCAATTCCTTGGCATCGATCAGCTGAAGTTCGATCTCCACGCCAATGGTCGGACTGGCGTTGGGAGTGAAACGCATCACCGTCATCTTGAAACTTTCCTGATCAATTCAAATCCGATGAAATCCACACACTCGGGCCGACGGCAAACAATCTCATCCCGGGGCCATGAGGGAAAGTAGCAACGCAGCGCGTGAGATAATTCTTGCTCCCAGCGGAATTGCCTTTTCGTCCAGGTCAAAAACCGGTGAGTGCAGCATGGGCCATTCTCCACCCGAGCCGGCACAGCCCAGTCTGAACTGAGCGCCGCGAACATGGTCGAGATACACAGCGAAGTCTTCTCCTCCCATGCTGGGCTTGTCGATGATCACCAGATTCTGACCGCCAAGGACCTGAATGGCGGACGCTTCATAGGCCGACGTGACTGTCACATCGTTGACGACGGACCCCAGTGGACTCTTGAAGGTGACTTCGATGTTGTTGCCCGTCGCTGTTCCAAGGCCCTCACAAGTTCGGCGAATTGTTTCCATCACGGAATGTCGACTCGCACGATCTGTGGATCTCAAAGTGCCCGAAATCTCCACACGGTCGGGAATAACATTGGAAGCCATGCCGCCGTGAATGGTTCCGATTGTGAAAACAGTCGGATACAACGAGTCGGCTCGACGGGGAATGGTCTGATACAACGTTGAGACCAGCGATGCTGCAGTTCCCAGAGGATCGGTCGTGTGCTGTGGCCGAGCTGCGTGACCACCCTTGCCCCGCACCTCAATGACAACTTCGTCCACCTGGGCCGTCAAAACGCCGTAGCGAATTCCCACTTTGCCCACGGAAATCGTGGGATCAACATGCAGCCCCAAAATGGCGGAAACGTCCTCCAGTGCTCCATCCTTGACCATCCAGGCGGCACCTTCAGCGGTTTCCTCGGCAGCCTGAAAGATGAACCGTAACCGCGCCGGCGGAATTTCGGATTCCGGCAGCCGTTTGGGGAGCGTGGACAACAACTCGGCCACCGCCAGAACGATGCTCGTATGGGCATCATGTCCGCAGGAATGTGAGATTCCGGCCGATTGGGAAGCATAAGCAACCTTTTTTCGATCCTGCATTCGCAAAGCATCAATGTCGGCACGAACTGCGATCAAAGGAGCGTCCGAATTGGGGCTGCCGAGCGTCAGGTCGGCGATCACGCCGACACCGCGAGCCGGGATACGAGGCTGAATGCCAAGAGCCTGAAGCTGCTGGGCGATCTTTGAGGTCGTTTCCCGTTCTTCGCCGCTGGGTTCTGGTGTCGAATGCAACGCGCGACGGTTCGCGATCCAGGCAGACTTACAATCTTCAGCTATTCGGTCCAGCAATAGTTCAAACGGAATCACCCGTTCGATATCGGCTGTCGAAATCCGCCATCCGGTTTCGGAGATTTCCCGCATCACGCCCCCACGTCGCTCAAAAAAAGACTGTCGCGACCGAGGATATCACACCGTGAGTTGTGAATTCGCCTCTCCTGCCTGCCGCAACACAATCTTGACCTCGCGAAAACCTGCGTCAAGCTGTGCCTGGCAGATTTCCGTCCAACGCACCGAGTTCCGTAACTTAGTCCCTGCACGGCCCAAACGCTGAGTCGTGGAAGATCGACGAGGCAATCGATATACTCGCACTTCACGGTCGCACCAGCAGTGGAGCGGACTCAATAGGGAAGGTATGGAATCAGGAAATTTGTAATGACGTTACCACAGGTGATACCCGGAAAAACTCGAATCGGCTGGATTGGCACCGGAGTCATGGGCTCCAGCATGTGTGGGCATCTGATCTCCGCAGGATTTTCGGCGACCGTTTATTCGCGAACGAAACAAAAGGCCGAGGCGCTAATCTCTCGCGGCGCAAACTGGGCGGCCACGCCGAAGGAAGTTGCTGAAAACTCGGACGTGATCTTTTCTATCGTTGGTTTCCCGGCCGATGTTCGCGAAGTCCTACTGAGTGAGACTGGTGCTCTGGCAGGAGCAAAGCCCGGGGCCGTGCTGGTTGACATGACCACCAGTCAGCCATCTCTGGCCGTAGAAATCTATGAAGCGGCCAAAACCAAAGGCGTCTACTGTGTCGATGCTCCGGTTTCTGGTGGTGATATTGGTGCACGCAATGCGGCCTTGTCGATCATGATCGGTGGTGACGCCGAGGTTGTAACGGCGTTGCAACCCATGTGGGAAGCGATGGGAAAGACAATCGTCCATCAGGGGCCTGCGGGATCTGGACAGCATACAAAGACTGTGAACCAGATTCTGATTGCCACGGGAATGATTGGCGTCTGCGAAGCTTTGCTGTACGGGTACAAAGCGGGCCTGGATTTGCCGACCGTGCTGAAATCTGTGTCCAGCGGCGCCGCAGGAAGCTGGTCGCTGAGCAATCTGGGGCCGCGACTGATCGACAATAACTTCGACCCGGGATTCTTTGTTGAACACTTCATCAAAGATATGGGGATCGCTCTTGAGGAATCTCGACGTATGGGCCTGTCGATGCCGGGGCTTGCCTTGAGTCAGCAACTGTACCAGGCCGTGAAGGCTCAGGGTTTTGGACGCAACGGAACACACGCGTTGATGCTGGCATTGGCCAATCTTTCAGGAATCGACTGGCGAAAACGTGGCTGAATCGTTTGCATCGGGGAATCTCAGCCCGTAGAAACGAGAAATGTTCGGAATTGTGAGAACCAAAGTATGACCAATCCGATCTACTTTGTGATATTTCGGACGACTGGATTGATTGTTGAATCAGGCGATGGCCTGAGACGATGCACGAGAGTGGTAATTTCATTCGCAAAAGACAAAGAAAAGAGTCATGGCAAGACGTGGTGAATTGTTCTCGGGTCTGACGGTTGCGTTGGTCACTCCAATGAACAGCGATGGTTCGTTGAATGAGAGCATGTTGAGAGCTCTGGTCGATTTTCACGTTGAAGCGGGAACCGACGGACTTGTGCCAGTGGGCACAACCGGTGAAAGTCCGACGCTGACTCACGATGAACACGAACGCGTCATCGCAATTACTTGTGACCATGCTGCTGGCCGGATAAAGGTCATGGCAGGAACAGGTTCCAACAGTACGGCAGAAGCCATTCGCCTGACCGCATCCGCCAAGCGAGCCGGAGCGACCGGTGCGTTGATGGTGACTCCGTATTACAATAAGCCGACTCAGGAAGGATTCTTTCAGCATTACCGAGCGGTCGCTGAACACGTCGATCTTCCGATCGTGCTTTACAACATTCCGGGCCGAACGGCAAAGAATATGGAGCCGGAAACGATCTGCCGCATCGCTGATACTTGCCCGAGCGTTGTGGCGATCAAGGAATCGACAGGTTCTATGGATCAGGCGTCTCAGATCCTGGCGGCTTCGGAACTGACGGTGCTGTCCGGCGACGATAGCCTGACATTGCCGCTGCTGGCTCTTGGCGGCAGTGGAGTCGTTTCTGTCGCGGGAAACATCGTGCCGAAAGACGTAAAGGCAATGGTCTCAGCGTTCCAGGCTGGCAATATTGCCATGGCTCAGGAACTGCACCACAAGCTATTCCCGCTTTGCCGCGACATGCTGGGACTATCGACGAATCCCATCCCCGTCAAAGCCGCCATGAAAATGCTTGGGCGCGATTGTGGTGATGTCCGATTGCCGCTGACGCCTCTGACAGACCCCCAACTGGCCGCACTGCGAACGACTCTGCAAAGGTACGGATTGCTGTAGGGCCAGATTAGTTCGGAACGCAAGCCGGCAGCCTTCTGTTTCCCTGACTCCCCGCCGATACGCCAGGCGCGTTCCGCTATCCGCCTCGTACTGCGATCGACGTGCCGAACAGTATTGGGCCTGACGCTTTTGATGTTCTCGCTCTGCAGAAATCAGCCGCCAAACCACTGAGCGAACATGGCACTGTCCAGCGAAGTCGCCGCCTACAGTCCTCGACTGCCCGGGGTCCAGATCGCAGGCGTGCTGGTCTCAACATCCTGGAGATTTTTATCGCGATCGCGACCAACACGGCGAGCCTTCATCCGGACGTAAGGCGGAACAAACCTGCCACGATAGCCGAAATGCGACACGTCCGCTTTGTAGTCGGCTCGCTTTGGTTCCCGAAGATCTTCGATGACGAATCCATTCACACACAAACCTCCGACGATGTCTTCGAGTCTGTGAAGGTATTCGGTCGCTCCCTTTTCCCGATAGGAAGTATCCTGCTGCTTAGGAAGTGGCCCTTCGTGATAATACTCCACGCCGATCACGAACTGCTGGCGTTCGTTGCGATGGCTGATCTGAAGACTGACTGGCTGTTTGTGCTGGCTGATGTATAGGCCATGATCACGAGTCACGCGTGAGACTTCTGCATAAACAGGTTGCAGGCTCGGCACATAGCACGTACTGACGGGTTGATGAACGATGTCGAAGGATTCGTCCGCCAGCATGCTGAGATCGTCCATGGACGTATGAACGGTCTGCAGTCGGAAACCCCGTCGTTTGGCTTCCTGGTTATCCAGTTTCAACATCGACTCGCTCAGGTCCACAACAGTCACGGTCGCCCCGGCCGCAGCATAAAGAATTGCCTGCCAGCCTCCTCCCGAGGCCAGGCAAAGAACATTCAGCCCAGCGACAGAGGGTGGCAGCCAGCCACGGCCATCCAGAGTTTTTAAAGGATTTCGACATTCTTCTTCAGTCGCGACGCGAGCGAACAAGCTTCCCGTATCTGCCAGATGGTTCCATGCTTGCTGATTGCTGCTGCGGTAATCCACGATGCGTACTCGAAATCCAAAAAGGCGAAAAAAGTCATGACGACGCGACTCTACGGATTAAAGAGGCCTGGGAATCGAATCACAACCAAGTCTGCATCGATGTTCGAGCGAAGATCGGCCATTCGTGCATTCTAAGGGCCGAAATTGCGATCGAGAGTAGTCCCAACGCTGGGAAGCCATTGACGAGAGCGACGGGATTCTGCAACTCGTATTCGACTTCGGACGCCTGCCGCCATAAAATCAAAGTGATCCATCTATGCGAAAGGACTGCTGTGTTTCTGGAGGGCAGTCGAATTTGAAGCTCCCGCCGGAAATGCAGAATTGACTCCGACGGTTCCCACCTTTTGCTATCCAACCATTCTGTTCAGGAAGATTTCAATGAAGAAAATGCTGTTTTCCGCCGCACTTTCGTTGTGCTGCGTCGCTCCAGTCGTCGCCGAGGATTGGGGAACTGTCACTGGTCAAATCGTCGTGACCGGCGAAATTCCTCAGCCCGTGCTACTGCACAAGAAAGACGCTCCGATTAAAGACGCGGCCGTCTGTGCGGCAGTCGATACTTACACGGATGATCTGCTGATTGATAAGGACACCAAGGGACTTGCCAACGTGTTTGTCTATCTGGTCAAGGCGCCCAAGAGTGTTCATCCCGATGCTACGAAGCCAGATCCCGCTCAGATGATTTTCGACCAGAAGGGCTGCATGTTTACTCCCCACGCCATGGTTGTTCTGGGCGGACAAACTGTCGAAGTGGTTTCAAGTGACGCGATTGCTCACAACACGCACACCTATCCTCTGAAGAATCAGCCAATGAACGTGCTGATCGCCCCCAACACGCCAAAGGGCAAGGGCGAAAAGGTTGATTACAAAGTTGGCGAAAGTATTCCAATTAAGGTCACCTGTGACTTCCATCCATGGATGGCTGCTTATTGGATGGTCGTCGATCATCCTTATGCTGCCGTTACGGACAAGGAAGGCAAGTTCACAATTCCGAACCTGCCAGCCGGCGAGCATGAATTCCGAGTCTGGCATGAGCGTGTCGGATTTATTGATCGCAAGTACAAGGTCACCGTCAAGAAGGGTGACAATGCTCAGAAGCCGATGGAAGTCGGCGCCGATAAGCTGAAGGCGAAGTAATCGCCACCGGCTTTGAGCAGACTGTGGAAACGAACGGCGATGTTGATCCATCGCCGTTTTTTTTGGGTCTTAACAATTGCCGGATGTATCCGCTGCAATCGCATGGTTCAATGCGTTTCGACCTACCGGCGGTTCGATCTGCCAGGCGACCAGAGCTGTTCTACGAGCGTGTTCTGAAACAACTTCCTGAATGTATCGGACTTCATGACGCTGGCGTTCGATCAACAACGGATCTGTCACTTTCAATGGAGACAGGGATTGGTTGATTACCCAGGCGTACGGTTCAATTTCAGCCCGTCTCAGGTCTCGTTGCAGTTGAGCGGCTTCGTGCACGGGAGTTGCCTCTGGAAGTGTGACAATCAGCACTCGCGTGAAATTCGGATCGCGCAGACGTGGTAAAAGATTTTGTACGGCTTCTGGCA
>JANPHT010000488.1:0-4397 GCA_031424595.1 Planctomycetota bacterium | reverse complement strand
CGACGAACTCTCCATCGAACGTAATCGAGCAAAATGCACGCAGTCGGTCATCGAGGTCAGTAATGAGCTTGATACGAACTTCAGTGATCTGCACGGCGCTACCTCAGGAAAATGCTGGACATCGGGAACAGAATCCTTCACAGGTCAGTGAATGGGCAATAATCCGCGCAAATGACACCGTCCCTTTGAGGCTATCGTCGGTGCTTTAAACGCCTGCACGTTGCCCAAATCCGGACTGCACGGGTAACCCCCAATGTTCCACCGAAGGTTTTGTTCAGTTACACAATCCCGATATTCGCTTTGATTCCTACAATACCTGAGAAACAGTCGTTTACAAACGTCTCACGCTCTCTGACGACATCTTCATTCAGATTGGACTTAATGAGTACAAACCACAATACCCACCCACCCCCGCGTCTCGCTGAAAACAGTGAAAATGCGTCGCTTGTTGTCAACCGAGGCATTCCAGCGTAGACTGCCACTCGTGTGATGTTGACTGGCTTTTTTTGGTAAGACGACAATGGCAGATTTGAAAACTCCTGTGACCACGATGGCAACACTGACTGCCGATGCACCCACAACGGCACCGCGGACAAAACAACTTTATGAGACAAGCCTGGCGAATGCTGTTGCCGCAGCGACCATTGCCGACCAATTTCGAGGGCAAAACATCGTTGTTCTGGACATGACAAAGGTCACCGCCATCGTCGATTTTTTTATAATCGTGACGGCTGCCAGCCAGCGCCAGGCGCATGCGATTGCCGATGAAGTCAACCGCAAACTCAAACATGAAGACGGTAATCGACGCATCAGTATTGAAGGCTATCGCACCGAGGGAAACTGGATCCTGACCGATTACGGCGATGTGGTGTTGCATGTCTTCTCCCCGGATGGAAGGGCATTATACAACCTGGAACAACTTTGGTCCGATGCACCTCACGTAGAGTGGCAAAAAGAACGCCCCGCGGTAGAAACGGACGCGCCCGCCGTCTCGGTGTAGGGCATGGCGTTGAAATGAATCCTCTGGGTCGTTCCGGTCGTATGACACTGTCGTCAGTGTCCGGATAAAGTCTCTCGGTTTTCAGCTTTCCCGAATCGTTTATTCGGTTACGCCGTTAAGTGCTGAGGTCGATCAACTTTTTTCCTTCTGCGGGGACTCTGGCCCGTTCGAATTGAAATAGATTCTGAGGATTCTAGGATCCGTCTGCACGTATTCAAAAATGGGGCCATCGGATGGTGGCGGTTTCCAGTTCGTAACTGATTGAAGATGGGGAATTGCGGTGGCATCACTTGATTCAAAGTGTCAGCAGCAGAAAGAACTGCTGGATCAGCAGACTCGAGAGATGGTACAGTGGCACTTTGGGGATGATACTGGGTGCGAGTTCTGGCTTGAGAAGAAGAAAACATTCGACTTCGATCCGTTGAAAGATGTGAACTGCTTCGACGACTTGAAGAAGTTTCCGTTATTCGAAGACGAATGGCTGCGAGGCGGCCCGATGCGACGTTGGGTGCCAAAGCCTCTGCAGAACAAGCCAATCTACGTCTTCGAAACGGGTGGAACGACTGGCATTCCCAAGAGCCGCGTGGTCGTTGAAGATCACTGGATTGACTACGAACTGTTCAGCGAGACATTGCCGGATGAATCGTTTCCAAAGGGAGCGAACTGGCTGATGCTGGGACCCTCGGGGCCACGTCGTCTGCGTCTCGCAATTGAGCACTTGGCTCAGTTTCGCGGTGGGATTTGTTTCTGTGTGGATCTCGACCCTCGCTGGGTTGTGAAACTGTTGAAGAAAGGTGATGTGGAGGGTGCCAAGGCTTACAGTGCACACTGTATTGATCAGGCGATGTCGATTCTTTCTGCCAACAACGATATTCAGTGCATGTTCACCACTCCAAAGCTTCTGGAAGCCCTGGCTCTGAGGATGATGGACAAAGGCAGCAGCGTGGAAGAGTTTGGGATCAAAGGCATTTTTTGCGGGGGCACGGAGTTCACTCAACAGTGGTATCGGTTTGCCCGTGAGGAGTTGCTCGGTCCGAACGTTTACATCACTCCGACCTACGGTAACACGTTAATGGGTCTCGCTTGCGGAAAGCCTCATGATCCGGCGGATAACTACAAGATCACTTATTTTGCCCCGCAGCCACGTGCCGTGATAGAAGTCGTTGACTTCGATGACCATAACAAGGTTGTGGACTACGGTGCGACTGGTCGTGTCAAGCTCTACACGATGACGAAAGAGTTGTTTGTTCCCGGGTTTCTGGAACGCGACGAAGGCGAACGAGAGCGTCCTTGTGATAAGTACACATGGGATGGGGTCAGCAGCGTCCGTCCGTACCACGTCTTCGCAAAGACAACCACAGTGGGAGTCTATTAAGGAAAATCGGGTGGCAAAGTGACGGTCAATCAGTGTCATGTCAAAATCAGCCGTCGAGCGCTGACTCTCTGTCGTCAGGGAACCGGACGTGTCGAGTTGCGTCAGATGTGGCAGTACTAAACGGTTCTATGCGTTCTCAGGAAATGACATGTCAGAACCGCTATTTTTTATGATGGGACAATACAAAGCTCTGGTTCCGGACGACCGCATGTACTCGCCACGGCATTTGTGGCTTCAGGAGAGTGAATTTGGCCGATATCGAGTTGGGTTTACATCGTATTCGGTGAGATTACTGCAGGATGTCTATTTTCTCGAGTGGTCCATTGACCCGGGTACAATCGTCCGCGACAAGCAAGAGATTGGCGAAGTTGAGAGCGCCAAAGCAATTTCGTCAATGTTTCCTCCCTTCGCCGGAAAAGTGCTGGAATTTAATCAGAAGCTGTTGAACGATCCGTCGGGGATCAATGCAGACAATTACGGTTCCGGATGGCTTTACGAGTTTGAAACGTCTGCTTCACCGCTTTCTGCCACCGGGTATGTTGAGTTTTTGAAGTCCGCCTGGGATGATGCGCAGAAGACCATCAAAGGGCAGATCAACGAATCGTAGTGCAGGGATTTCATGGCAGGCAGCAAAGTTACCGTCGTCATCAGCCAGTCGCCAGGGCGGAATCCCATGCGTCGGCAACTGGAAGAAGACATTGCTACCGCATTGATTGCCGAACCGGGGGTCGATGTTTCCCTTGTGCCGCATCTCTACGATATGTCTCAGGACCATACGGGAATGTTGTTCCTGCGGTCAGTGCCGGGGAATTTGATAGTTCTGGGCTGGCTCTATGAACGGGCCATTCGTTGGACGCTCGATCGTGCCAGTATTCGAGGTCATGAAGGATTGTCGTTGTTGAAATCGGCCGATGAGGAATCAGCGGATGACGATGAAGACGACGACGAAGAATCGCAGCGAGTGTATCAGGGTATCGGAAGTGTGGGCGTCCCCGATCGGCGTGTGTACTGCATTGATTTGCGAGCCTCTGAAAGTGCCGTCGCCTTTGTGCGTGAAGTGCGCCGCATTGCCGAAGAGAACTCCGTGCAGACCGTGGACCTGATGAGTTGGATCGGTGGATCACCGAAGCAGGAGCAGTTGCAGAGGTACCTTCAGCCGGAGCGCATTCTGGAAGCTCGCCGAGCATTCGACAGCGGCTCCGCAACACTCGTTGACAAGGCGATCCTTCCTGAGGATACCGGCCGTCGTTGGTATCCAGTGATCGATTACAGTCGATGCACGAATTGCATGGAGTGTATTGATTTCTGCCTGTTCGGTGTTTACGGCGTCGATGCTCTGGACCGTATCCTTGTGGAGCAGCAGGACAATTGTAAAAAGGGTTGCCCTGCGTGCAGTCGAGTCTGTCCGGAAAATGCGATTATCTTTCCGCAGCATAAGCAACCGGCCATTGCTGGTGCTGAAGGGGAAGTGAGTGGCCTGAAGATTGACCTTACCAAACTTTTCGGCGGCGATAGCGGCGAGTCGGCCGTTGAAATGGCCATCAAAGAGCGCGACCGTGAATTGATTCTGGATGGTCGTGACGCAGTGGGGATGAGTGTTGGCATCAAGCAGAAAGTTCGTGAAGAAATTGATCAGCTGATTGCCGACCTCGACGCCCTTGAATTTTGATGCGGGAAATCGCATCATTTCTTTGTTCACGCCCGTCGCGGCAATCTTGAGTTGACAAGCGGCAGGGACTCGAACGAGTGTCAGCGCAATTTGACAAGTTAGGATGCACGTCATTACCGGTCGAGCATTTTCATTACTAAAGATGGTGTCTGGTGGTCAGACAGGCGTGGACCGTGCTGCGCTGGACGCGGCCATGGAATTGGGATTTGAGGTCGGTGGTTGGTGTCCGCGTGATCGTCGAGCCGAAGACGGCGTGGTGCCTGACTGCTACCCGCTGAAGGAAACGGCAGCCCGATCCTATGCCGTTCGCACAGAATGGAATGTGAGGGACTCCGATGGAACGCTGATTTTGG
>JANPHT010000487.1:0-2098 GCA_031424595.1 Planctomycetota bacterium | reverse complement strand
GTTGTCAACGCTTGCTGTCATGGGTTTGGCCGCCTCCGTCACGGTCGGGTCAATGTACGTAACTGTTCGGGCTGCGGCTCAGCAGGAAGCTGAGATTCCTCCCGCCCCGGCGGTCGATGTCATTGTTGATCAGTCTGGACTTACGGATGTTGTGGCTGAAGTGGTACAGGCAATGAATGCACCATTGTCGCCGGAGGAAGTGATTCATGATCGCAGTCACGATATTGTGATCGATGCTAATGGGAGTTTCTCGGGGCGGCTTTCTATGCTTGCTGGCAGTGACATATCCGCTGCTGCTGCCGGTGCTGGCGTCGTAGTCAAGGTTGTACAGGACGGCATCGCTACCGGAGAAGTTGAGACAAACAGCGAAGGTGTCTTTACGTTTTCGGGTTTGAAGCCAGGTGTTGCTGCTTTGCTGGCCTATGGAGAAGACAGTTTCCTTCTCTATGGTATTCGACTAGTTGCGGCAGCCGATCGGATTCCTGCCAATGCGAAGACCGATATCGCTTCTTTTCTCGTTCGTGGGGTAGATGTGCCGACGATCAGTGCGATTATTTCTTCTGAATTGACGGACGGTGACGTTCGCTTCAACGCCGAATCCGCCGCTGCTGACGCGGGATTTCATTTGGGAGTTGGCGATGTCTCCACTTCGGTGGTAGGCCATCGAGTTCAATTGCAGAAAGATGGTTCGTTGAAGGGCGTGGTCAACCTGATGGATCATCGCACCGGTCGGATGCGAGAGATTCTGGATTTGACCGTATATTTTGTGAACAACGGTACAGTCGTTGCTAAGGCAGATGTTGAGAACACTGGCGCGTTTACCGTAGTGGGTTTGAATCCGGGTCTTTACAGTGTTGTCGGTGCTGGTAAGGATGGTGCGTTTGCTATCGGTGTTGAGGTGCTTGGGGCTGAGTTCGATGCGGCTGCGGATGCATCGTCTCGAAATGGATATAGGACTGTTGCTGTCATGGCGTCTTTGGAATTCTGCGCCGCCGCTGTGGGAGCTGGAGATTTCAATCTAGGAAACTTCGCGGGCTTGACCGGGGGTGCATTTGGCCAGAGTGGGGCCGCTCCCGGTTCAGTGGCCGGAGTAAACCCAGCGGGAACTCCAGGCGCACCGGGTGGTGGAGCGGGAGCGGGTGGTGGAGCGGGAGCGGGTGGTGGTGGAGGAGCTGCTGGCGGTGGAGGAGCGGGAGCTGGCGGCGGTGGCGGCGGTGGTTTAGGAGCTCTATTGGGGGCTGGAATCGCCGGCGGGATTGGCTATGCTGCCGGGCAGGGTAATTCTTCACCAGCAAGCCCAGGCAACTGACGCTGTTGCTGCTGAATTTGGATGACAAATTGATCTTCAGTTAGGCCTCGCAGGAGAAATTCTGCGAGGCTTTATGCGTGGGGGAAGTTTGTAGAACAATCTTTATTAAAGTGACTTTGCCTTCGGGCGGAACGCGATGATTCGCTCGGGATTCGTTTCTAATCGTGGTCCCTGGAGTAAATCAATACAGTAGGGGATCGCTGGCATCACAGCGTCCAGGCATTCTCGAATCGACTTGGGCTGTCCTGGGAGATTCACGATTAAGCTGGATTTTCGAATTCCTGCCGTCTGACGACTCAAAATGGCCGTAGGGACTTTTTCCAGAGAAACCTTTCTCATCAGTTCGCCAAAACCGGGCATCATTTTTTCGCAAACATCTGCGGTGGCCTCTGGGGTCACATCTCGAACGGCAGGGCCGGTTCCACCTGTTGTGATGATCAGGCAGCAGTGCAGTTCATCTGCCATTCTTTGCAGTTCACGGGCAATCAACTGCCGATCGTCTGCAACGATTCTTTGTTCCGCTACCCATGTAGAAAGCAGCACTTCCTGCAGGTAGCCAAGGATCGCCGGGCCACCCAGATCTTCGTATTCTCCCCGACTGGCTCGGTCTGATACTGTGAGTACCCCAATTCGCACGGTTTTTTCCATGGTTTTTAGTTCGTTGAAACAGGACGGCATTAGATTTTGGGAACGGAGCGGAGGTCGTCAATATGTCGGATTGCGTGTTCGGCGAGGCGGGTCACCGCTTCGGAGATTCCATTCCGAACCAATATTGCCAATGGAATTTCC
>JANPHT010000486.1:0-1199 GCA_031424595.1 Planctomycetota bacterium | reverse complement strand
CATCCATTGGGGCAACCGGTCATGTGAACGGCAATTTTGTCTGACTGCATTCCAAGTTTTGCGATCGTCAATTCCAGGTTATCAATGATCCCGGGAAGTGCACGTTCGGCTTCCGTAATAGACAGTCCGCAAGTCGGAAACGCCGGACAAGCAATCGCGTAACGACGTAGCAGGGATAGTTCGTCTGCCCCCTTGATGCCATGTTCGGCCATTATGCGGTTGATCTCGGCTTTGTCCTTAGGATCAAGATCGCACAAAATGACACTTTGGAGCGCCGTCAAACGAGTCGGCATGCCAAAGCGCCTCAGGATGGCCCGCAGCCCGGATTTAATGCGAAGATTGCCTTCATCCTTTATTCGGCCGTTCTCAATATTGATACCCAGGAACAACTTTCCATCGCCCTGCTCATGCCAGCCGATGTGATCATCGACGCCAGTGACGTCAGCAGGATGTGGATCCGGCAGCCCCATTCCATAGTACTGCTCCACCATGGCTTTGAAGCGTGGCACCCCCCAGTCAGAAATCAGGTATTTCAGGCGCGCCCGCTTTCGGTCTTCACGATTTCCAAAATCTCGCTGCACTTTCACAATGGCTTCGCTGACTGCCACGACCTGATCAACAGTTGCGTAACAGATTCTCTTTGCCAGTGCGGGGAAGGTTTTTTCCGCCGAGGGCGTTCGGCCCATGCCACCGCCCGCAAGGACGTTATAGCCGACGATCTTTCCGTCTTCTACGATCGCCATCAGGCCAAGATCCTGTGTGTACAGATCAACACAATTGTCTTCCGGCAACCCAATCGCCATCTTGAATTTTCTGGGCAGATAGCGAGCACCATAAATTGGTTCGTCGATCGGCTTGAACTCAGTCACATCGACTTCTTCGCCTTGGTCATCTTTCAACCAGATATCGAAATAGGAGGTTGTCCTGGGCTTAAAGTGCTCCGCCATCTCCTGTGACAAAGCCTGCATCTGCTCGTAAATCACCGATTTAATTGGGGCGGGACACGCCATGACGTTGCGATTTACGTCGCCGCACGCTGCAAAAGTGGTCAACTTGATTTCATTGATTGTGCGTATCGATTCTTTAAGATCGCTCTTCAGAACCCCGTGTAACTGAAAGCCCTGGCGACTTGTAATTCGCAGAGTTCCAATCGCCAGTTTTTCGCAAAGATCAAGCTCGGCCAGGAACTGTGACGCGCT
>JANPHT010000485.1:0-4127 GCA_031424595.1 Planctomycetota bacterium | reverse complement strand
CTCAGAGCACTCAGCAGCGAAATTGTCACTTGGTCCGCTTCGATACCCACCTTTTTTTTCTTCGCTTTTGCGACGACTTTCGCGGCCAATTCGTTGATCGTGCTGCCCGCATCACGAATCTCCGCATCCAAACCCGTGCATTCTTCGGCCAACTGTGTTTCGTAACGAGTGTCACTCAGAATTACGGCTGTGCCTGAAGACAAAAAGAGCCACGACGAGTCGCCGCTGAATCCTGTAAGATACCTGACGTTCGCGAGGCCTGTGATCAGCAGGCTGTCAACATCCGTCTCTTTCAGTTTCTTCAAAAGCCTTGCTCGACGCATTTCGTAGTTCGGGCCGTTCATAATCTCTCACACTGAATTGAGCCATTGCTGGAAAGATACTCAGGGAAGAGAGAATAACAGGTCAGGCTCCTTCAACAACTGGTTCCGCATTTGTGCTGTGCGATTGATGAATTCCGATCGTCAGCAACAAAAGGCTGACCATTTGAATCAGGTGAAAGACTCCGTGATTATCAAACTCCCAGACCATCGTCATTCGCAACCATTTTTGTGTGTCGGCAAGTGCAGCGACGATCCCGACAAGGACACCCGCAGCGAGCCATCCGGAGCCCGCTTCTCGTCGCTTCCAAAAGCAGACGGCGTAAAGTGCCAGCGAGAAAAACATGGCGACCGATTCAAAAATGACGAACAGTAAAAAAGAATCACTCCAGAACTGCGTAACCGCGAAAAAAAATCCGGCAGAGAGGACTGCGAGAGGCAGGCATCGTCGAGCCAATGAGTGATCCCAATGCATCGAGACGGCTGCGACCACAAACAACGCCATGGTCAGCCCCAATGCCAGGTAGGCTGGTATCCAGATGGCTGCTCGATGCCAGTCTGCCATCTTCAGGCCATGCGACGCAGCACCCAGAAAACTGGCAAGACTCAGACAGCCGAAGACCCAGCACCAGATGTCGGTCCACATGGGCTTTCTCGGTACACCTCGTCGTGAAACAGCAATTGCAGCAATGGCTTGTGCGGCGAGTATGACATCGGTGATTGCCGTCGTCTGCTCGGTCGGGTTTTCGGCAAACATGATGACTCAATCCCTCCGCGGAAGACTAACTCGGCTGCCAGCCATCACGAAAATCGTTGCTCTGCACTTTGCATTATGAACCATGACTTCGGACAATCCGTTGCCGAAACAGCAATTATTCCAGTAATCTGTGATTCTGAATTTGATAGTTCTTCCGAAGCCACCCACATGCCTCAGATTCTGCACGGTGTTCTCCCGATTGTCCATACACCATTTACCGATGACGATCGAATCGATCGATCGACACTGAAACGCGAAATCGACTGGGCGTTTTCCATTGGAGCGGATGGGCTCGGAACCGGTATGGTCTCCGAGATTCTGCGACTGACGTTTGACGAACGTATCGAACTGACTCAGTTGATCACTGAATATAGTGCCGGACGAGGAGTTGTGTTTGCGGCCGTTGGTGCGGAAAGCGGCAAGCAGGCTCTGGTGTATTCTGTCGCTGCTGAAAAAGCCGGGTGCGACGCTGTCATGGCCGTGCCTCCGCAGACGACTCGCCTTTCCGCCGCGGGGATGGTGGATTACTTCAGCCGGATTGCTGATGGAATTTCTCTGCCGGTGATCGTGCAGGATGCCTCCGGCTACGTTGGTCAGCCGATTCCCATCTCGGCCTGCGTTTCCTTGCTGAAGCGTTATGGCAATGAGAAAATCGTTTTCAAGCCGGAAGCTTCACCGATTGGCCCGAATCTTTCTGCACTACGCGATGCAACGGCAGGGCACGCGAAGATCTTCGAAGGATCTGGCGGCATCCTGCTGATCGACAGCTACCGTCGAGGCATCTCCGGGACAATGCCCGGCATGGATCTGCTCGACGGGATCATCAAGCTCTGGAGAGCCCTGCAACGTGAAGACGACGCGACAGCTTATCGCGTCTACTTCCCCATCTGTGGAATCGTGGCGTTGCAGCTTCAGGCGGGTCTTGATGGGTTTCTGGCCGTCGAAAAATACTTGCTGCATAAGCGTGGCCTGTTCCCCTCAACTCGACGTCGGCAACCCAACTCGTGGGATATGGACCCCGAGACTGCGATGGAAGTTGACCGTCTGTTTGCAATTCTGATGCAGTCCATTGCGGAGTAGTAGTAGCGCGTTCGCAATTTGATGAGCCGGGCAATACGCATTCAGGTCTGTTTTTCAGCAATCAGACCCCGCACAAACCTGACCGCTTCCGCCAACGGCACCTTCTTTGCCTCCGATTCCGTACGCCATTTGACCTCCGCAATGCCTTCCGCCAGTCCTTTGCCGCCGATTGTGATTCGCAGCGGAATCCCGATCAGGTCGGCATCCTTAAACTTGAAGCCAGGACGCTGATCGCGGTCGTCCATCAGGACGTCGATTCCGGCGGCGGTGAGCTCGTCGTAAATCCTGTTCGTAACCTTCATGACTTCGGCGTCGGAGACGTTCAGCGGAATAATCTGAACCGTATAAGGAGCCACATTGATTGGCCAGATAATGCCATCTTCGTCGTGGCAGGTTTCCACGATCGACGCGACAACCCGAGTCACACCGATGCCGTAGCAGCCCATGATGATCGGATGAGAGACTTCCTTGTCGTCCACGAACTTCGCATCCATCGAAACGCTGTACTTCGTACCGAGTTTGAAGACATGGCCGACTTCGATTCCATGAACCATGCTCAACGTTCCACTGCATTTGGGACACGGATCGCCGGATTCAGCGTTTCGCAGATCGAAAGTCTCGACCATGTCAAAATGAGTGCCTGGAATCACGCCAGTCAGATGCGCGTCCCTGGCATTCGCTCCGACAATCGCCAGCTTAATCAACGCCACGTCGTGGTCAACAAAGTAGGGGCATTGGATGCCAATCGGCCCCGCGAAACCAACAGGGGCTCCTGTCACTTTCAGGATCGTCACTTCGTCAGCCAGTTCGACCGTAGTTGCCCTGGTGGCTCGGCGAATCTTGCCCTCATTCGCGGTATGGTCGCCACGCAGAAGCACAGCCACCGGCTTACCATCGGCGGTGTAGATCAGCGTCTTGATGAACGCCGAGGCGTCCGATTTCAACATCCTGCTGACCTGGTCGATGCTGCCCGCGTTTGGGGTATCCACCTTCACCGGAACAGCCGCACCTTCGACGTTCGCCGGCAGTTTTGACTGGCGACCCATTTCGGCGCGTTCCTGATTGGCCGCATAGCTGCAGTCAGGGCAATGGATGACAAAGTCTTCGCCGTTGCTGGCCGGAACCATGAACTCATGTGACGCATCGCCCCCGATGGGTCCGCTTTCGGCTTCGACCGGCAGATACTTCAATCCGCAGCGTTCGAAGATCCTGCAGTAAGCCGCGTACATGGCGTCGTAGGCGGCGTTGAGCTGTTCCAGCGACGCGCCAAAGCTGTACGCATCCTTCATCAAAAACTCACTGGTTCGCAGCACGCCGAATCGCGGCCGTTCTTCGTTGCGGAACTTGGTCTGAATCTGGTACAGCGTGATCGGCAGTTGTCGGTAGCTGCTGATGTGCTTGGCCATGAGATCCGTGATGACTTCTTCATGCGTTGGGCCGAGTGCAAAATGCAGCTTGCGGTCGCCACGTTTGGCTTCGAAGTTGAACAGCACGTTGCCGAATGCCTGGCGACGTCCGGTGCGTTCAAAAATCTCCATGGGCTGCAGAGCAGGCATGAAGAGTTCGACAGCGCCGGCTTTGTCCATTTCCTGGCGGACAATTTCAGACACTTTTCGAACGGACCGATATCCCAGTGGCAGATAGGTATACGATCCTGCCATCAACTGGCGGATCAGCCCGGCTCGCAGCATCAACTGATGGCTTGGCACTTCGGCCTCTGCGGGAACTTCCTTCATGGTTGGGATAAACGATTGGGACCAGCGCATTGGAGAACCTTGAACGATTGGGGATCGAAGAGAAACCTGCAAAAGTAGTAAAGACACGTCGTCGCGCACGATCAGCGTGGCTTTGACGGGTGCGGCCAGCGCTGCGAACGGCGCCAGCACCAGGACCGACCCCAGCGCCAACCCGACGCATCGCCAGCGGCCGGCGCACCTGACCTTGGAGGCGCTCATTCCACCACCAGCGCC
>JANPHT010000484.1:0-3577 GCA_031424595.1 Planctomycetota bacterium | reverse complement strand
GCCGTCGCAGACGATCGGCGTCCAATCCGTTCGCCATGGAAACCCGTTTGCTGTGATCAGTGATCGCAATGTACTTCAGGCCACGATCTCGAGCCGCCAAAGCCATCTGCTCAATCGTCGCCGCGCCGTCGGACGCAGTCGTGTGCATGTGCAGGTCGCCCTGAATGTCTTCGATGGACACAAGACACGGAAGTTTCCCGGCATCGGCCCACTCGAACTCTCGACGGTTCTCACGCAATTCTGGCGGAAACCACGGGAGCCCCACGGCGGCATAGACCTCTTCTTCTGTTCGCCCCGCGATGGGCTGTTCTCCCCGAAACACACCGTACTCATTGACTTTCAGGCCGAGATCTTTGGCCCGCTGACGCACAACAACGTTATGCTCCTTCGAACCCGTAAAATACTGCATCGCCGCACCGAAAGACTCTTCCGGGACAACTCGCAAATCAAGTTCGACGCCCGTTTTCAGCCTGACACGCTGCTTTGTCTCGCCTCGTTGAAGCACAGTGGCAACCAAGGGATGTGCGGCAAGAAAATCCATCGGTGGACCGGCATTGGAACACGTCGCCAGCACGTCAAGATCACCACAGCTTTCCCGTCGACGGCGGCAACTTCCAGCCACAGCGACCTGTCCGACCTCTGAAAGTTGCTGAAGGTCTTCCACAATGATCTCGGCGGCCGCACGAGCATCAGCGATAGAAATGCGCTGGCTCTGCTCCGCCGCAAGGTCAATGTTGGCGAGTATCGATTCCTCGGTCTTCCTGCCAAATCCTTTGAGCTTCGAAAGTCGACCGGCTTCGCAAGCGGTCCTGAGTTCTGCCAGAGACTTCAGGCCCAGTTCATTGAAAAAAATGGAAACCTTTTTTGGGCCAACCCCTGGAATCCGCAACATGTCCAGGACTCCGTTTGGAATCTGAGTCCGCAATTCTTCCAGAACCGAATGCTGACCCTTTGTGACAATTTCGTGAATCTGCTTCGCCAGATCTTTTCCTATCCCCGCAAACGGAGTCAGGTCCTGATCACTGGCAACCATGTCCGAAAGCGATTCAGCGGTTGAAGAAATTGTGCGTGCGGCATTTCGATACGCACGGATACGAAACGGATTTGCTCCCTGGATCTCAAGAAGGTCCGCAAGCAGATCAAACTGAACGGCGATAAACTCGTTTCTCATAGGATTGGGGTCTTTGTTGCATACCGGCCAACAACCAATTATTACCGGACTGTTCCGTGTGTCCGAGCGAAACTAAAAGTGCGGTGTGTGGCAGAAACAGCGTAAGTCACTGTCCTGCGGATCAAGACCTAACCATTCAGAATCCGAGTCTGCCATCGTTCGGAATCGATAACTTCACTCAAGAACATCTGCTGTGCCACAAGGATCGATCTCTGAAGCTCCTCAGCCGTGGCGACGCCTGCAGAATTTTCGACTGTCAGCGTCCCGGTAGCATCGCTCAGGAACTCAACTTTTAATCCAAGATGGCATGCCTGGCGAGCCGTCGTATCGCAGCACATGTGAGTCATATAACCGGCAATGGTGACGGTATCGGCATTGATTTGCCTCAGCCACAACTCCAGATTGGTCCCCGTAAAAGATCCAGGAAGCTGCTTCTCAATCAAAATATCTCGGGGCCGCTGTTCGACTTCCGGATGCAACTTCCACGCGTCAGAGTGCAGTCGAAAAATCGGAGACTCCGGATCGGGCTGATGGTGGCGAATCACGGCGACGGGAACACTGGCCTTAGCGGCTGCGTCCATGACATCCAGAATCCTGTCGAGATGCCCCTGCGGATAAGAAATCGGCAGCGCGCCGCTGAAGTATTCTTTCTGAACGTCAATGACTAAAAGTGCTCGAGTCATAGAGTGAATTCCTGATCGTGGTCATGAAGAACAAGTGCGTAGCGAAGTGTAGACAGGAATCCGATAGCACGACAATGATGGATACCTTGTCAAAGGTCACGCTGGTTATTTATGAGCGAACAACGTCTGACGGTCCTGGGACAGAATCGCCGCCACGGTTAATATGGAGTCGCTGAATCGAGGCGGGTTTCCTAAGATTCCGATCACTCAGGCGAATAGCGGACCTGAATTCGATTTAAGTGGCCGTCTGTTGGACTTAGCGGGCTCTTCGATGTCCTTTCCTGATCATAACTCAAATGAGCGGTCAACTCCCCCAGTGTCGCCTGGCCAAAGCCAGGGCACTCGAGTGGACCTGAGGGGACTGACGGTTACCGCCGGGACGAAAACTCTGCTTCGTGATGCGACGATCACATTTCCGGCCGGAGAACTGATACTGGTACTTGGATGGAGCGGCGTCGGTAAGTCAGTGCTGTTGAGGATTTTGGCGGGGCTGATCGGGCCGGACCACGCCGGAATTCGCTATTCCGGATCGATTGATTTCGTTGGATCCGGGGGCATTCACCGTTGCGAAGGAGACGTCTCACATCCTGTGGCCGTGGTCTTTCAGAATTTTGCCCTGCTGGATGAATTGACGCCCATTCAGAACGTGCAGATCGCACTCGACCATTCTCGAGGAAAGCACCTCGCCGGGCCCAACACAGCGGTGGAGCTTCTGAAAGAACTGCGAGTTCCCACAGATCGTCCAACGTCTGTCCTGAGCGGTGGTCAACAACAGCGACTTGCAATCGCCCGAGCGATCGCGCCGGAAACCGACGTGGTACTCTATGATGAACCGACTTCAGGACTGGATACACGGACAGCTCGTCAGGTTGCCGACTTCATCCGCGAGATTCAGCAAAGTCATCGGCGAACCTCAATCCTGATTACTCACGACTACGAAGCACTGCGTCGCATTGCCGATCGAATCATACTTCTGGACCATAATCAGCAAAAGCTGGTTGAGCTGCCACGAGAATCATGGGATCAACTCCCTGAGGTCCTGGGGCAGCCGCCTGTGATCTCGACTGATATTGTGGCCACTTCATGGGGGTCAAGAATCACTGAGCTGGCAACAAATGCGCTGGCTGGAACGGGCAGCTTTGTCGAAGAGATTCTGTGCCTTCCCTGGTCGCTATTACCGATCTGGCGGAGCGTGAAGTGGGGTTCCAGATACACTGTCTACTATCTCAATCTTGTTGCAGGCCCCTCCGCCTGCATTTACATAGCGGTTGCCGGCATGATCCTCGGATTCGTCGCGCAGGATTTTGTGTTTCGATACCTGCCGTTTCGCCAATTCACTGAACCATTGCTGAGCGAAAACCTGCTGCACGCCACCGGCTTTTCTTTGTATCGATTTCTGGTGCCTATTCTTTCGACGATTCTGATTGCTGCTCGATCCGGAGCCGCGGTCGCGTCGGACGTTGGAAGCAAAGTTTACGGCAATCAGCTGGATGCGATGAAGACTTTAGGTGTCAATCCGGTTCGTACATTGCGGACGCCCGTGCTGTACGCATTCCTTCTCGGAACTCCATTCCTTGCACTGTTCAGCTACGCCGTGGCTGCGGTTTCCGCGTCTTTTGCATTCCTGATGACTCACTCTGAACTGGGAATTGGGTTCTGGGATGCCCACTTTCACAAGGAGCTGATTGAGAAGACCGGTTTTTTCTACAAGGGCTCAGGTTGG
>JANPHT010000483.1:0-7250 GCA_031424595.1 Planctomycetota bacterium | reverse complement strand
GGTTGTCTTCGCGGTGGTCGTTGTGTATGACAATCCGGCTGCGCCGCCATGGCCGCCTGCGGGTGTTTTACCGGATTTGGTTCCAGCCCCTCGTGGCGTCAGAACGACTCTGAAGCCTGTTCGACTGAATGATGCAATCTTCCAACATGAACCTTCTGATGCCGAATGGCGCGATGTTGATGTGTTGCCACAACTCATGGATCAGCATGATGCGTTTCTGTTCGCCAACTTTAAGCATGCCCGAATTCCAGTGCCGGATCGCGTCAATGTGGGAGTTGATCTGTTTGAAAATGCTCCGAAAGAAATTCGTGAGATCTATTCGCTCCACACCATCAGCAAAGGCACTCGTGATTACACCCTCGCGGTCTATGAGAAACTTCGGCATCTTGATGCCGTCGTCTGTGCGATTCCGGAAGCGGATACCAAATCAAGTCTGAAGGATGTTAAGCTTTATCTGGCATGGTTCGCTCGGCCAAGCGTTCTGGAGATGACTCTGCAAAAAAGTCCGGAAACGTTTTCTGCGGCTTTGTTGAAACCATTCAAAATGATCATGCTGAGATCGTCGAACACGAACAACTGGGTCATGTACTCGAAGGCCGGCTTCAATCCAACGGAACTGAAGTTGAAGTCATAGGGGAACGCTGATTGGGTCATTCCACGTTCCATGAGGAACGAACGCATTGGCTGCACCGAATCAAAGGACAGGCATTGCACTTTCACATTCAATACCAAGGGCCCCCCTGTGTACGTGTTTACAGAAGGAATGTCCCTCATAGCAAAGCGGTCCGAAAAAGAGTCACCTCTTTTTTTTCATTGAATTCATGCCACCTTTATTTCGGCCTGAAGGCGGGATTACGAACGAAACCGGACCGTCGAAGCAGGAAACATCATGGCATCTACATATCGAGTTCGTCGCGGTGATTCGCTGTCGGTGATTGCGAAAAGGCAGTACAAAGACGCGAGTCTCTGGCCTGAGATTGCTCGTGCCAATCATCTGACCGCCCCATACACGATCTTTGTTGGTCAGGAACTGGTCATTCCCAATGACTGTCGCCTGCCGACGTTTCCTCCAATGTCCCGAGACATTCGGCCGCTGACGTCCAGTGACGGCAGAGGATCTGCCGTCACTCCTCTCCCACTAAAGCCCTTGTCCCCCGCGAAGAAGACGCCACTTCCACTTCCTGAGCCGCCAACCGCCCGGCCGGTCCTGATGCCCGCGTTTAAGTACGAACTCGAGAATGTCATTCGGCCCGTGGAAGTCAGCATCGGTCAGATTTCTTACACGTTTCAGCTTAAGGGGGAAGTCACGATCCAGGGCGAAAAGGCTCTCCAGAATTTCTCTTTTGTCAACATGAAGCAAATCGCATTCGAATCAAAAAGTCAGGCGGACGTCGTTGTTGGGGAAGTCGGCAGTCGGATCGCAAACAGCACAGAATTCAAATATGACCCTTCTGCGAATTCCCTTGAGGTCAGTACAAGTCTGAAGACTGAACTCACCTTGAACGGCGATACCTGGCTCACGCAAAGTATTACCCCCGTCCCGCCCAACGGGATCAGGTACTCGTACCAGCCGCGGGCCATCAAAGGGAAGATTCAGCGTCTGGTGATCGAAGGGAATATTTCTTTGGACATCACGGTGCGAATTAATCCACCGCTTCCGAGTCCTCAGATTGTCCCGGTGCAGTCTCCCGTACCAGTGTGGCAAAAGATTGCGGCCGTCGGATTGTTCGTCGTGGCCGGTGGGATTATCATTGCCACATTGGCTGAGGACGTTGTGACACTGGGAGCGGGAGTCGCCGATGATCCGGCAAGTTTTGGTGCCGCAGCTGCGGCCTATTCAGCGGCGACACTGATGTGGACGGGACCGCTGCAGGATAAAGGAATCATCGTCAGCAGGGACACTCCGACGGAGTTGTGATGGCAACGTTGAAGCTGGAGCTGGTGACTCAACCACTGGCAAACGGCAGATGAAGAAAAAGAACAGCATGGCAATTCAGCAAGTGACCCAGGAATGTTTCACTGTGAGCCAATAACCTGTGTAACTATTTTAGTGAGAGGTAGACCAATGGGTGCGCAATTCGGAGTATCAGCAAAGACAGCTTCCGGAAAAGAAGTATTTTTTCGTGTCACGGAAATTCAAATCCCGCCTGCAGTGAAGAATGGCGTGACTGCTGTTTCTTCCTCCGTTGCCAGTACCGCACGGTCCGGGGTGAATTCTGTAAAGAAGGGGGTCACTGCTGCAAAGAAAGAAGTGAAGAGCCAGACAGAGAAGGCAGAAGTGACAATAGACGCTTTGAAGCAGATCGACTTTTCCAAGATTAGTCCCGACCACACAAAGCAGATTGTGGACAAGTTGAAGTCTACTCAACACGAGAGCATGCTCCCAAATGCAGCGGGACATGGAAGAGTCGGTAGTGTCAGTTCGAGTTCTGATATTAATCACGCACTCCGACAAGTTGGGCTTGTTGGCTTTGTGCCTACAGGAACCGATGTTGGCGTATTCGTCTATTACAAAGAGTCTGACAAGAAACTGTCGGGATTTGCGGCAACGCTGACCTATACGATTGGCGGAAAGTAATTCTGCAAGTCGCGGCCTACGGTGGAAGAATCGGCCGTACAAGATTTGACCTGGGATCGAGCGGATCGAGCCTGTCCGGAGTACGGAAGACGGATGCGTGTTCGGTGTAGTCGGCGGCGCCCTTTATCGTGTACCAAAGAGATTGGGCTGACCATCGAAAGGCTGTTGTGATCGATTTTTGCAGTGTTGTGCGCGACATCCTGAATGACAATCACGGCGGTCCTTGCAACCTGCCGGTACTCACTTTGTAGCGGAATCCGCCAAGCGTTTCGGCGGGGATCTGAAAAAACGGCATTCCGAAAGCCTTGGCGGATACTGACGCTCGACGCCCACTCTCATCATCCAGGCGTTTTCATCGAAGACGAACTCCTTGGATTTGCCACGACCACCGCTCCCTCAAGTTAGGTCACATCTCAGCAAAGGCATGGCGTCACGCAAAAATAGCCCGCTCAAAGAAAGCAAATCCTGCTCCTGAGACAAATTCCGCTCGAAGCTATTTTGCGGAAAATAGATTCAGAATTTATGGTCGTTGGGACCGCACGGGTTTGTTAAAGGCTGGTATTCATTGAGGGAAAACCCTCGCGTTCTGCGTGCCAAAGCAGATGGTATGGACTTCTGGCGATCTTCCATCAAAATCCACGTGTCCGGAGGTTGTGGGGAGACGAGGTTTCCGTATTGGTGGCAGCGCTCCCCATGGAGCAACAGTGTTGCCTATGGCTGTTGAACGGTGTCGTTCGTTGCTCATGGGCTAAAGGCGTGACGCGGGCTTCCAGCCATTGTTAGTAATGCGTTTTTATTTCGCAGAGAAGCCGGAGGAACGGCTGAACCTGGGATTCATCAATATGATTCCGGGCGAACAAGGAATGGAGACCTTCCGTGATTTGGAAATTGCGAAAGCTGCTGCTCAGCTGTCTGGCTCTGCTGGCGGAGATTTCAGTCGGTAGTGGCACTGCAAGCATTCTGTCGGATGAGCCCACGGAAACAATTCCGCCAAGCCACCTGTCGATCACTACGATCAAATCGATCCATGAAAATGCTCGAGGATGGGGAGAAGGATACGCAGTTCGGATTCGCGGCACAGTGACGCACGTGATGTCTGATTCCTCGTATTTCATAAGCGATGAGACAGCGGGGATCTACGCCTTCCATAAGCCAAATCGCATGTTTCGAGTTGGAGAAAAGGTGGAAGTGACCGGACGCATTGCGCTCACTGGTTACTCACCCATTCTGGAGAATTGTTCGGCAGCGTCATTGGGAACGGGGGATGCTCCAAAGCCAGTCGCGACCACACCGTCGGAAGTCTTAGCGGGCAATCATGACCTGCAATTGATTACTCTGCGCGGGCAGTTGTCGGCTCAGCGCCTTCGTCGCGGCGGAATCCTGTTGTTTCGCGATGTTGACAGTGCTGCCACTTTTTCAGCCAATTTAGAAGCCATTCCGCTCATCAGGTTTCCTCCGTTTGATCAGTTAAAGGCGGACAGTGTGATCGATGTCACAGGCGCATCTATGGTCAAGGCTGGTGGAGACGGAGCACCGCGTGAGATTGTCCTGTTCCTGCGATCTTTTTCAGACATCCGAGTCGTTAGCGTGCCCCCGTGGTTAAATCGGGAACGGTCCCAGTCGTTTCTGGCTTTTGCTGTCATAGCACTGGCCATGTCGATGTTATGGTCGGGCTCCCTGAGGCTGCGAGTTAAAACAAAGACGACAGCACTTCGGGAACAGTTACAAAGAATAAAGTACCTTGAGAATCGCTATCGGATGTTGTTTGAAAGTAATCCACATCCAATGTGGGTGTTTGATCGAACGACGTTTCGCTTTCTGGCAGTAAACGATGCGGCCGTTGAATTCTATGGCTGGACTCGTGATGAATTTCTGCAGATGACGATTTATGACATTCGGCCGGCAAGCGACGCATCCGAATCAGAACGGGACGTGTCCTATGCGAACAGTCAGTTCAGGGAGTCAGGTGTTTGTCGTCTTTGGAGAAAGAACGGCGAACTCCTCGACGTGGAGATCAATTCCCATACGCTGGACTTCGATGGTCAGTCTGCGGCAGTGGTGCTCGCTACCGACGTCACAGAGCGACTGCGTGCGGAGTCTGAACTGCGAGCTTCGCAGGAAGAGTTCGCCACGATCTTCAGGGCGACTCCTGATGCCATCATGATTGTTCGCGCCGACGATGAGCGGATCATCAGTGTCAATCCGGCATTTGAGGAGCTTTTTGAATGGACTGTCGCCGACGTTATCGGCCGAACGTCGAGGGATTTAGGGCTCTGGGCTCAGTCTGAACAACGAAGCCTTGCGATCGCTGAGTTGCTGAATTCCGGTACTTTGAGGAATCACGAATACAAGCTGCGATCGAGATCGGGGCGCATTTTTGTCGGTCTGAGTTCTGCGGAAGTGTTTACGTTCTCGGGACAAGTCTGCCTGATGAGCGTGACCCGAGATATCACCGATCGAAAGCGGGCGGAAGATGTCCTCCGTCATCGCGAAGCGAGCCTCGCGGCGGCTCAGCATATCGCATCGCTGGGAAGCTGGGAGATCGATTTTCAGCACGTCAAAGACGCTGGGAAAATTCCCCTGGCATGGTCAGACGAAGTTTATTGCATCTTTGGATACGAGCCCGGGGCTTTCGAAGTTACGGAATCGTTTTTCTTTGAGTGCATTCATCCGGAAGATCGAGCCCGGGTAATGCAGGCAGTGTCCAAATCGTTGGAGGAGCGAACTGTCTATGAACTGGAACATCGGATCGTTCGGCCCGATGGAACGATTCGCAATGTAAGGGAGTATTCTGAAATTGAGTTTGATGAAACGTCAGGTCAACCCTTAAGAATGCTGGGTGTCGTTCAGGATATCACAGAACAAAAACAGGCCGACGCGGCCTTGCAGGAAACACGAGATCGGTTAAACGCAGTTCTCTCCTCACTTGAGGAAGCGTTGTGGTCGACGACACTCGATGGGCGAGAAGTGTTGTATGCCAATCCATCGGTTGAAAGAATTTACGGATGTTCGCTGGCAGAGTTCAACCCAATGTCAGGCAAGACGATCGATCGGATTTTTGCCGACGATCAGGCCAGAATCTCAACACTTCATGCTCGTCTCCAGCGAGTCGACTCCATTTCTGAAGAATATCAGATTTATCGTGGTCCGCAGGAACACTGCTGGCTTCGAATGCGAGTACGACTTATGCGAGATGCTGATGGCAAAGCCCTGCGCATCGATGGAATCACTTCTGATATCACGGCGTTCAAGGCGGCAGAAGTCGAGCGACGACAGTTTGAAGAACAGTTACAGCAAACACAGAAACTGGAAAGTCTCGGAGTTCTGGCGGGCGGCATTGCTCATGATTTCAACAACCTGCTGACCGCAGTAATCGGGTACCAAACTCTTTCAAAAATGGAAATGGATCCCACCTCTGATGCTTATCGTTTTTTGACTGAAGCAGAAAACGCTTCGCACCGGGCTGGCGACCTGGCAAAGCAGATGCTGGCGTATTCCGGCCGAGGAAAGTTTGTGGCACAACGAGTAGACTTGCGTGAAGTATTCGAAGAGATGGGCCAAATCCTGAGAGTGTCCGTTTCGAAGGATGCCGAACTGCGATTCATTCACGCGAGTCAGCTGCCCGCGATTGAAGTGGATGTCACTCAGCTGCGACAAATCATTCTGAATCTGGTCATCAATGCTTCGGATGCTATCCGCGGCGACAGGTGTGTCATCACGATCTGTACGGGCGTCATAGACTGCGATCAGGATTTTCTGGCGTCGACCTGGCTTAAAATTCCGTTGCCGCCCGGTAAATATTGCTTTCTTCAAGTCGCGGACGACGGTTGTGGCATCGAAAAAGATAAACTGGCGAGGATTTTTGATCCGTTCTTTACGACAAAATTTACGGGTCGTGGATTGGGGCTTTCAGCCGTACTGGGGATCGTCCGAGGTCATCGTGGGGCCATCGAGGTCAAAAGTAAAGCAGGGATCGGAACGAGTTTCAGAGTCTTGTTTCCGGCAGTAATGCAAAGTGCTCAACCTCTCGCGGCACTGCCGCTGCCGGGATCCACGACATGGCGAGGACACGGACTCGTGCTGCTGGTAGATGATGATGAAAGCGTCCTTCAGGTTGGTCAACATATGCTGGAGCGAATCGGCTTCGATGTTGTCACTGCGGCTGATGGCTGGGAAGCTGTCAGAATCTACCGTGAAAAGTCCGGGGAAATTCAGCTGGTACTCCTTGACCTGACGATGCCGAATCTCGACGGTCATGAGACATTTCGAGAACTCCGAAACATTCGTATCGACGCACCTGTTGTGCTATCAAGTGGCTACACAGAGCAAGAAGTGATGCAGCGTCAAAGTGAAAATGCGTTTGCCGGCTTCGTGCCGAAGCCATACTCACTGAAGAACCTGAAGTCCGTACTTCAGTCGGTTCTGCAAAAGGCGGAATCGCTCGCCACTGCGGACACGACCTCCTGATTAACGTAAGTTCAGGTTCGTGACCAGTAAGCGTTCAGGTAACGGACTCACTTTGTCGCGACCCCTGTAAACGGCGGCGAGAAACCGTGGCGCTTGGCGGGAGGTGGCGGGCGGTTGAATTGTGCAGCGCCCAAATGTTCAGTTGTTGACTTCGAAATCGCCTGGAGGGCCGTCATGATGGCGGGTTTCCGGGTGAAAAATCCGA
>JANPHT010000482.1:0-13796 GCA_031424595.1 Planctomycetota bacterium | reverse complement strand
AGCCAGAGTTGTCGATCAACCGCGCATTCAGGCTGCGGTACGAGAAATCCTGCTGGCCGTTGGAGAGAATCCGGACCGCGACGGTCTTCAGGAAACGCCTGCCCGCGTCGCCCGAATGTATGCCGAGATTTTCGGTGGACTGCATCTGGAGCCGGGTCGTCATCTGAAAAAAGTCTTTGAAGAACAGTACGACGAGATGGTTCTGGTTCGCGACATCACGTTTAACAGCATGTGTGAACATCATCTGCTGCCGTTCATGGGGAAAGCGCACGTGGGTTATATTCCTCGCGGTAAAGTCACAGGGCTGAGCAAACTGGCCCGAGTGGTCGATGAAATTGCACGGCGTCCTCAGGTGCAGGAACGCATGACGCACATGGTGGCCGATCTCATCGAAAACGAATTGACTGCGAAAGGTGTGATTGTGGTCATTGAGGCCGAACATACCTGCATGACAATTCGTGGCGTCAAGAAACCAGGGGCACTCACGGTGACTAGCGCCGTGCGGGGATTGTTTCGAAATAATCTGGGAAGTCGTGCCGAGGCAATGGCGTTGATCAATGGGAAATAGTTCTCGCGTTTTTGGGATTCCGATTCTCCCCAGGTCGGCATTTTGATTCTGTTATGGTTGCGTTGTTTGTAATGAAGCTTGTGGCTGGTATCACGCTGATGTGGTTGCTGATGCCGCGCAAGGAAGTCACTGATGGTTTTTTCAGAATCCAGATGCTTGTGGCGTTGGGCCTGTGTGTGCTGGCTGTTCTGACGACAAGTGCTGCGTCACTTTACGGCAGTAAGCCACTTAGCCCTGATGAGTTAAGGAATTCCCAATCTATCATTTCTGTTCTGAAAGGAATGATGATCGCAGGAGCGACGACAGCCTACACCGGACATATTTTCTGGAAACTGGGGAGGCGAGGGCCCGGTCAAATCACGATCTTTCTGATGGGCGGATTTTGCCTTGGTGCTTTAGTAATTCATTCGTCTCGAATGGTTTCAACGGCACCGTGGGTGCTTCAGATCGCGTCCGACTTGTCCTCCGCCTCGGTCCTGGGTGCCATGTTAACGGGAATGCTGTTGGGGCATTGGTACCTGACGACTCCGACCATGTCGATACGGCCGTTGACATGGTTTGCCAGGGTTCTGTTTGTTGCGGCCATTTTGAGAGCAGCGGCCAGTGGCGCAGCGGTCTTTCAATTCGGATGGAATGTCACGGACGCGACACACACATTATGGTTGTGGATGCGTTTGATCGGCGGAATCCTGGTCCCGATAATGACGTCACTCATGGTCGTCAGGATTCTGAGATACAGGAATACTCAATCAGCCACGGGAGTATTATTTGCCGGACTGATCCTCGTGTTCATGGGAGAGATGACAGCGGCTCTACTGGAACGCGATCTGGGGATTCCTTACTGATTTTTCGAATCCGTGATTGCCCTAAAGACGAAAACCACGCCCCATGGCTACCCATATTATCTTTCAGTGCCCTTCCTGCCAGCATCGCCGCATTACCGCGCCGCAACCTGCTGACGCGCCTGTCGGCTGCGATGAATGCCAATGGGCTCGAAACGAAGGCGCGGGTGACTTTACCAGTGGAAATCTGACGCGTTGTCGTATCTGCGGATGCGAGGATTTATGGCGCCAAAAGGATTTTCCGCCGGCGCTGGGTCTGGCGCTTGTGGCGACTGCAGCCATTCTCAGTTGTGCAGCGTGGGCGTTTTATCAACCGCTGATCGCACTCGGGATTCTGATGGCCGCAGCGCTGGTGGACATGCTACTGTACTCATTCATGGGTGATATGCTGGTCTGCTATCGATGCGGCGCGAGACATCGACAAACTGCCATGGATGAGCAGCATCCCAGGTTCGACCTGGAGACCGCCGAACGTTATCGTCAGCAGGATCTCAGGCAGCAGCAGGCGTCTCAGTAGAGCGTTCTGTGTCTGGACCTGACGTTTTCTCTGAACGAAAGCCCATGCTGGGCCATGGCGTAACGCTCACGAGTTTTGGATAAAGATATCGGTGGAAGAACTGCGTCGACGACTGGCCGAAGACCTGACCGATGCGATCGAAGGCGAATTGCGAGTCGATCGTGCTGCGGCTGCGGCCTATTCGTCGGACGCCAGTCTCTATGAAATCGAGCCGATTGCCGTGGCGTTCCCACGTCATACGAAGGATGTCGAAGTCCTCGCGACCTATTCGGCAGATAACGAGGTTCCCCTGATTCCTCGCGGAGCGGGTTCAGGGCTGGCGGGTGGTGCGATCGGTCGTGGAATTGTGGTAGATTTTTCTCGCCACATGAATCGTGTTCTTAAAATTGACGGCGATCGAGTCCGAGTCCAGCCGGGTGTCGTTCGCGATCAACTGAATCGTGACCTTCGCGCGTACGGACGCTATTTTGCACCTGACCCGTCGAACAGCCGAATTACAACTGTCGGGGGAATGTTGGGTGTGGACGCTGCGGGTTCACATGCAGTCCGATACGGTTCAACCCGCGACCATGTGCAAAGTATTGAATGCGTGTTGAGTGGTGGCCAGCGGATCGAGTTCGGTCGTGATTCGATGGATGCGACAACACTTCCATACCCTCGAGTTGTGGAATTCGACTCTGACAGGGTCTCGGGGACGAACCTGGCCTTCCGCTCCGATGCGACAAAACTTTCTTCGCTCACACCAGCCACGCGGCGTGCAGATCTGATTGAGCGAGTCCAGAGCCTCCTTGAAGAATATGAGCCGCTGATTCGTCAGTATCAGCCCGCCTTGTTGCGAAATAGTTCCGGCTACATGCTGCGTGGGATTCGTCAGCCGGGGTATCTGGACATTGCTCGAATGCTGGTAGGGTCCGAAGGAACGTTAGGTCTGTTCACGGAGGCTACGCTGTTTACCATGCCGTTGCCTCAATTTCGTTCGGCGGCCTTCCTGATGTTTCCAACGCTGGAGCAGGCCGTGCAGGCAATGCAGTTGCTTCTGCCACTGGAACCCAGCGCCTGCGATTTGCTGGACCGTCGTGTGCTGAGCCTGGGACGTGGTGCTGATCTGCGATTTCGCGACATGATTCTTCCGGAGGCGGAGGCCGGGTTGATCGTGGAGTTTCCGGGAGGTAACGAGCGGGAAATTCGGCAACGTCTGGCGGATTCACAGAGCCTGCTCAGAGATCGCGGCATTGATTTTCAAATGACTCGGGAAGCAACGACGTTTGAAGATGTCGAATTGTTGTGGGCGTTGCCTTCGCAAGTAGTGTCGCTGCTGGCAAGCCTGAAGGGAACTTCCCGCCCGTTACCGTTCGTGGAGGACGTTGCCGTTCCTCCCGAAAGCCTGGCCGAGTTTCTTGTCTCTGCTCAGAAGATATTTCAGAAGCACGAAGTGACAGCGACCCTGTATTCCCATGCTGCCTCCGGACAATTGCATTTCCGACCAATCCTTCCCGTACCTTCTCAGGGTGAAGAGAATCAGATCGAAGCGATTGCTCGCGATCTCTATCGGCAGGTCGTGCAGGTTGGCGGAACCATCAGTGGCGAACACGGCGATGGCTTGTCTCGCACCGCTTTCATTCGCACACAGTACGGACCACTCTATCGCGCATTCCAGCAGTTGAAGGACATCTTCGACCCGTTGAAGCTGATGAATCCGGAAAAAATTATCAGTAACGATCCCCAATTGACGGTCAAGCATCTGCGTCAGACTCGACCCGGCACTGACCATCACGCGGGAACGGCCCTCGAACCACTTTTGCCGGTGATGCAGATGGCATGGAACGCACAAGAGACCGCCGATGCTGCGGCGCGGTGCAACGGTTGCGGAAGCTGTCGTATTCAGACCGCTCCTTCCAGAATGTGCCCCTTTGTTGAAAATGACGGTGACGAGGAACTTTCTCCCCGGGCGAAAGCCAATCTGGTGCGACGAAGTCTGTGTTCCAGTGAAGGCAGCGAACTTCTCGTGAGTGAGTCAGCGCAAAGAATCATCAACAGTTGTTTCAACTGCAAGCAGTGTCAACTGGACTGTCCATCCGAAGTCAATATCCCACAACTCATTCTGGAGGCGAGGGCTCAGCATGTGCAGGCCCATGGATTAAGCAAAACAGCCTGGTTGCTTTCTCGCGTGCATACTTACGCAAGAATGGCCTCTCGCTTTTCTTTTTTTACGAACCGTCTGCTGAAGAATTCGTTGTTTCGAAAGGCGTTGCAAAGATTTGTCGGAATTGCGGCTGAACGTCGACTGCCAAAGTTTGCCAAAACACCGTTTTTGTCATCGCTCAGAGTTCATCGAGAGGACAACTCGGGGACCCCCGGAAGCCCGAGACCGACCGTCGTCTACTTTGTCGATTACTTTGCGAATCACCACGATCCGGAACTTGCGGAAGCGTTTGTGCGTGTCCTTGAGCACAATGGTTTTCGTGTCTTTATTCCCAAAGGGCAAACGGTTTCTGGTATGACGATGGTTTCTGTTGGTGATCTTGCAGCCGCCAGAATTGTCGCCGAACAAAACATTCGCGAACTGGCTGAGCCTGCCCGTGAAGGGTATTCCATTCTGTGTACTGAGCCATCTGCTGCCCTGTGTTTGACACAGGAGTACCCGATGCTTCTGTCCAGCAATGATGCGGAGGTCGTTGCCCAGCAAACAGTCGATGCGGGTTCGTTCCTGCTGGATTTGCATCGCCGTGGTCGATTGAAGAAAGATTTCTCTCCCCTGAACCTGAAACTCGGCTGGCACACACCGTGTCATACCAAGGCGATGCGGCGGGGACAGCCATTGCTGGAAATCCTCGGCCTCATTCCCGGTATTTCGATTCAAAATATTGAAAAAGGCTGCACTGGAATGGCTGGCACCTTTGGGCTGGCCGCTGAGCATTTTCAGCAATCTCTGAAAATAGGAGCGGCGTTGCTCGCAGAAATGAGGACCATAGACGCCGTCGCCGGAGTTACCGACTGCAGTAGTTGTCGAATGCAAATGGAACAGGCGAGCAGGATCCCTACAATACATCCAATCAAGTTGCTGGCATTGTCGTACGGCTTGATGCCTCGACTGGAAGAACGCCTGAAGGCGCGCCCGTCAGGGCTTAGTATGTCGTGATGCTTTTCCGATTGGCCAGATTTCCTGATTGATCAGATTTTCCCATCGTCCACAAACTTCAGCCACGGTGGCTTAACTTTCGAATCGCAGCAGTTTTTATGTCATCCCTGCCACAATGCAATTCCCTGCAGATCCCAGTGCAACTGTTCGCGGCCGTTCGTGAAGTCGTCGGATTGGATTCGATTGTGCTGGAGACCCACGTTGGGGCCACAGTCGGCGACTTGCGAAAGGCGATGATGGCGGCGGTACCAGCGACTCGAACGTTGTCCGGAGCGTTGTTGTGGGCTGTGAATAACTCATATGCAGGAGACTCTCAGGTCATTGCGGCAGTCGACTCAGTTGCCTGTTTTCCTCCGGTCAGTGGAGGTTAAACATGATTGAACTGACAGACCAAACGATAGATTTTCATGCTCTGACGGAATCCGTTTGTGATCATGCCGCTGGTGCAGTTGTTCTGTTCCTTGGTACGGTTCGAGAATTCACGCATGGAGTTCAAACATCGTGGCTGGAGTATCAGGCCTATCCCGAAATGGCGCGCGCTTCAATGGCTGAACTGGAATCCGAAGTGCGACAGAAATTCGTGGTGACGAATGTCGCGATTTCTCATCGATTTGGCTCGCTGAAACTGGGCGATGTGAGTGTGGCAATCGCGGTGAGTGCTCCGCATCGAAGTCAGGCTTTTGACGCGGGACGCTGGTTGATTGATACTCTGAAGGAACGTGTTCCCATCTGGAAAAAAGAACACTTTGCCGATGGTCGGGAAGAATGGCAGCATCCGGGAGTGCAGCCGACGCCAATCGAAAAAGGAAATGGGGCATGACCGCAGCGAAACTTACAAACCGCAGGCTGATCGATTCCTTTGGTCGCGTACACAACAATCTGCGCATCAGCGTGACCGACCGCTGCAATATTCGTTGTTTTTATTGCATGCCGGCAGAAGACGTACAGTTCATGCCCAAGGAAAATCTGCTGACATTCGAAGAAATCGAGCGTGTCGTTCGAATTGCGACAGAGCTGGGTATTGACCGCATTCGACTCACTGGCGGTGAGCCGCTCGTGCGTCGTGACTTGCATGTCCTGGTGCAGAAACTGGCCGCCATACCGGGAATCGTAGACATTGGCCTGACCACCAACGGAATCCTGCTCGAAGAACAAGCCCAGTTGCTGCGTGATGCGGGTCTGCGGCGACTGAATATCAGCCTGGATGCGCTGGATCCGGAGATTTTTCGAAAAGTAACGCGTCGCGATGGATACGAAAAAGTACTGTCAGGAATCGATGCTGCCCGGAAAGCCGGCTTTTCACCCATCAAACTGAATGCCGTGTCTGTTCGAGGTCTGACAGAAAGCCAGATCGTCCCATTCGGTCGGCTCGCAAGAGAGTCGGATACTGTCGTTCGATTTATCGAGTTCATGCCGCTGGATGCCGACAGTCAGTGGCAGCGCGACAAAGTCCTGTTTGCGCACGAAATCGTCGCAACTTTGGAAGCCGAATTTGGTGCATTGCAGGCAGTCGACGCGACGGAACCATCGCCATCACTGCTGCCCGTCATCGGAACTGCAACTCACGCGCCGGCTCAGGACTTTGTATTTGCCGATGGAATAGGACGCATCGGTCTGATTGCCAGCGTGAGTCAACCATTCTGCGGGAGTTGCAATCGGTTTCGCCTGACAGCCGATGGAAGACTCCGAAACTGCCTTTTCAGCCTGGAAGAAACCGACATCAAGACTCTGCTTCGTTCAGACGCTGAAGACGAGTTGATTGCTCAAGCGATGCTTTCGAGTATTGCCGCAAAAAAAGAAGGACATGAAATCAATACGGCCCGATTCATCCAGCCTGATCGACCGATGTACTCCATTGGTGGCTGATCCTGTACAACAACGTGACATACGGCCAGGTGGCTTTGTCATGAAGACAGGCCCCCGTTGTCAGAAAATCGGGCAACGGTCCAGGAATTTCGATCTCGGGACGAACACTCCCGAAAGACAATTGTTCGCGAATTACCGCGATCCCTGTGGTATCATGCGAGAGTTCGTTGAAAAATAGCTTTTCCGTGTCCGTTGTTTTTGAGCCGATTTGGCCCATTCGGTCACGGATCGAAACAGAAAATTTCCATAAAACACTGGATAATCTGACTTTGGCCCACGTCCACTGTACTGCCTGTAATCAGCGTTTTCCCGGAGGAATCACCACATGCCCGCGATGTGGCATGAGACTCACGGAGAAGGAAAACGTATGGCAGAAAGAGACGATGCTGCTCGATGCACTGAACTCAGATTCCATGCAGACTTCCGTGGAAATGGAACTTGATCAGTTGCTGTTGCCTGGGCAGGTATTAGACATCTACCAGTGCCAGAAGGTGCTCGGTCGTGGCGGCATGGGAGTGGTCTACCTTGCGAGAAACACAAGTCTGCAGAGACTATGTGCGTTAAAACTGCTTTCACCGCGTAAAGTGTCCCGCGAAGTCGACTATGTCGAGCGTTTTGAGAATGAGGGCCGTGCCGCAGCAGCCATGGTTCATCCAAACGTGGTGACAACGCACGCCATTGGTCGCACAGGCGACTTTCATTTCCTTGAGATGGAATACGTGCCAGGTCATTCACTGCAATGTGAAATTGAAGAGGAAGGTGCCATCGGTCCGATTCGTTCGACGGCCATGGCTGTGGGAATCGCAAGTGGACTCGCCATGGCTCATCGACTGGGCATCATTCATCGCGACCTGAAGCCCGATAACGTCCTTGTCACGCCTGGAGGTGTGCCGAAGATCGTGGATTTTGGTCTCGCTAAAAGGATCGTGGGAGACGAACTTCCAAGCAACAATCTGGCCGGAACTCCCTACTTCATGGCACCGGAGCTGTTTGAAGGAGATGCCGCCACGACACAAAGCGATGTCTACGCTTTGGGAGTTTGCTACTACCTGATGCTCACCGGAAAGTTCCCTTTCGAAGGGGAATCCGTTGGCTCGCTGATGAAGGCGATTTTGACGGCTCAATACACCAGCGTTCGCAGAATCAACGAGGACATCCCGCTGGATATCGCAGAATGTGTGTCGTTGATGCTGAATCGCGAACCTCGCAATCGGCCTCGCGATGCGGCCGCAGCGTCCCAACTTCTGCAGGCGGTGCTGGGTTCCACACGAGACCTGGATAACCTGATCTATGATGCCTTCCATGGCCTTCCCAACATTCAATGGGAACCTGACGACGACGGTTTTCGAGTTCATCTGACTCTTCGTGACGAACGAACTCAGACGGTATACATCGAAAACAGTGAGCATTCTGCCGGGGATCGGCTGCTCATGATTTACAGCATTTGCTGCGAAGCTCGCCGGGATTTCTACGAGGATGCTCTGCGACTCAACGCCCTGATGCATCACGGTGGAATCTCAATTAGAGATATTGGAGGTCGCCCGTACTTCGTGATGGTCGATACCTACTCTCGCGCCACGGTCTCGGGAGAAGACATTCGTCGTAGCGCTATTGAACTTGGTGCGCGTGCCGATTCAGTAGAGAAACTGCTTACAGGCAAAGACGTGAATTGACTACCGCCGAGTCTCTTTTGCCTGACGCCTCAGCATCAGCCACGCCGACGGCCCCATGACCAGCAGCATGCCAATAAGCGTGTTCAGATGAAACGAGCGGTTCCACAGCACGATATCAAAAATCATCGCGAAACCAACCTGCGATAACCCAACAAGGGAAACACTCGCCGGCGCGCCTGCCCCAAACGCCCTCGTCAAAAGCAACTGTCCGATGGTCGCTGAGATTCCAACTCCCAACAACAGTGCCAGAGTGGGCCATGGAATTGCCAACTGGCTCCGCAGGCTATGGTTGGTTGGAAATACGACGAAGGCTGCCATGATAAACAACACCGATACCGCGGAGAAATGAACGACGATTGCATTGGGAGAAACCCCACCAAGGCGATGCAATCCAATCAATGCCACTGCGCTGGTAAAGGACCCCGCGACAGCAGCGAGCGTACCCAGATTTCCTTCCGCCAGATATGGCTGCTGCATGATGATGACTCCCGTGATTCCGCAGAGCACTCCTACCCAGATCCGCCCTTCGGGAACAATCCCCAAAATGGGCCAGGAAAGTACGGCGATCCAGACCGGAAACATGTTAGTCAGAGTCAGGGCATCAGCAATCGGCAATCGCGACAGCGCGTAGAAATTGAACATCACGCTGAGGCTGCCGGCGATACTGCGAACCCACAATGTGCAAGGTCGAAAAAAGACCAATCGTGTTTTTTTGCGCCACGCAAGCGTCCCGGCAATCACCAGGGCCAAAGCAGAACGTGCGAGAGCAATCATCTGCCAGTCACAATGCTCACCAGCCCCATGTGCAAATGCGCCCATAAAGGCAAAAGCCAATGCTCCCCAGAGCATCCAGACATATGGTTGCATTGAATTTTCCGACCGACTTTTTCGTTAGATCAGGCTGGTTTACCAGTTGAAACCCAGGCCGTTATTTGAGAATCAAGCGAATGTTCGAGCAAGAGGTGACGCTGACACCTGATTGCTGACTACCGTCGGAATTGTTCTCTCGCGGAATTGTTCTCTGGCGGAACTGGATTCAGTTGCCGTGCGGCCAAGATATGGAATGGCTTTAAAGATACCAACTGCTTTCTGATTTCAGTGCACTGTTCCCGTCAAAAAGAACCGTCATCGAAGGCATCGTCCTTCAGGAAATCATCAGCGTGACAGCAGTCACCATCGACCAACATAGCTCAAAACTGTGTCAGTTCAGGTCAACAGGCTCGTCAGCTTCAGTGATCGACGCACTTAACAAATCACAGCCTGAACCTTCATGCAACAACAGATTTCTGTCGCGGGGAAGGCCGAATCAGGCAAGCCATCTGTTAACGACCTTGCCAGCCACGTCTGTCAGCCGGAAATCGCGTCCCTGAATGCGATGCGTCAGTTGCAGGTGATCCAGACCGAAAAGATGCAGCATCGTGGCATGGAGATCATTGACATGTACCGGATCCTCCGCCACTCCCCAGCCAATTTCATCTGTAGCCCCATAGGTCTGGCCACCCTTGATACCGCCGCCAGCCATCCACAGTGAAAACGAAAACGGATGATGATCGCGACCAGTATTAGCTTCGCGACCATTACGATTCTCGCCCAGCGGTGTCCGTCCAAACTCAGCTCCCCAGACAACCAGCGTACTCTCCAGCAACCCACGCTGCTTCAGATCTTTCAGCAGGGCTGCAATTGGCTGATCAACAACCCATGAGTTGTATCGCAGATCGGCTTCCAGATTACTGTGCTGATCCCAGGCTTCATAGATGATATTCACAAAACGAACACCGCGTTCCACCATGCGTCGAGCGAGCAGACAATTCCGAGCAAAAGAAAGATGCGCATCCGCCACGTTGCCGCGTCCTGTCGCCTGCGGATGCTGTGCCCGGGACACGCCATACGCTTCCTGCATGGCGGCAGTCTCCCCGTTGAGATCAATCAATTCCGGAGCAGCAGACTGCATCCGAAATGCCAATTCATAGCTTGCGATGCGGCTGGCAATCTCGGGATCACCGATTTCTTCGTACCGGCTGGCGTTCAGTGCCTTTAAAGTATCCAGCCCACGACGCTGCTGCTCGGGGGTGAGCCCTGCAGGATTGGCAAGATTCAGCACTGGCTCCCCCTGATTGCGGAAAAGCACTCCTGCAAAGTGTGATGGCAGGAATCCGCTGGACCAAAGCGAAGCTCCTCCACTGGAGCCACGCCCGCTCGTCAAAACGACATAGCCCGGCAGATTTTGAGACTCGGTTCCCAGTCCGTAAGTCAGCCAACTTCCCATCGTCGGTAGTCCGAAAGTGGCTCGTCCACAACTCAGCAGCAACTGCCCGGGATGATGATTGAACTGTTCCGAATGCATCGATCGGACCATCAGAATATCATCAGCGCAAGTCGCCACGTTGGGCAGGAAGTCGCTGAAGTCCATGCCAGACTCGCCATGTTTTCTCCATCGACGCGGCGAACCAAGCAACACGGCTGACTCTTTTTTAATGAATGCGAAACGAACTTTCTCAAGCATGTCAGCGGGCAGCGGCTTGCCGTCGAGTTCGTTCAGTTTCGGCTTCGGGTCAAACAAATCCAGATGCGACGGAGCGCCGGCCTGAAACAGAAAGATGCAGCTCTTCGCTTTTGGTGCAAAGTGATGAAGATGCGATGAAACAGAATTCATCACCGCCTCTTCAGCACTCGCCTGCGGCATCACTATTCCGTCGGCGGTCAACATTGCTCCCAGTGCGGCTGCGCCAAGTCCACTGGCCGAAGTGGTCAAAAAACGTCGCCTCGCATGAGCGATTTGTTGGTCGAATACATTCATGGCGGCAGCCTTGATCGAGATCTGCAAAACGATTTTATTGACAGGTGTTTCGGCAGCTGAACCCTCGGCGCTATCAGCCGGAAGCCCCGCTGCAACTCAACTTCTGCTCAATGAGAATGAACAGTTTGGTACAGAAAAGCAATGGCGTCGGCAGAGAACCGATGGAGAAACATTTCCCAATTCTATTGGCCATGGCCGCCAGTCACGTCTTTCCTGGCGGAGGCATCAGCAACCTTCCGGGAACAACTCGCTGAACCCGGAGACGCCTCCGACCACCCTCGTCGACGTCGGCCAAAGCTCTGATCAACTACAAACCGGGCGTTCTGCCCTGCCGGCGACAGTTCCCATGGGATCCTCCCCGCATTCGATAGTAAACCTGAAGTATCCAACTAGAATCCGAAATGCTCGGGACCATAACGGCGTTCCTCGTCAAAAAGAAACGTCGATGTCACCCCCACATGGCTTTCTGTGACAGATGTTCCGAAAGGATAGTTTTTCTTCTCGAACTCAGTTCAAGGAATGTTGGCATGCTGTCGGATGTGATTCGACTTATTCGAACTGGTGGTGTTTCCGCATTGACCGTGCTGTCGCTTTTGACGCTGGTCGAAGCTGAAGAACAACTCAGCCGTGCAGAAATTGTCTCACGTGTTCGATCTGACATTGAGTACTTTGCATCGGATGAATTGCAGGGACGTGGAGTCGAAACGAAAGGTATCGAACTGGCCGCCCAGCGAATCATCGCTGAATACGAAAAGTTCGGATTAAAACCTGGCATGCCCGATGGTTCCTGGCGACAGTCGTTCGATGTGGCTATCGGTGACATCGCTATTGCCGAATCGACGAGGGCCGAGCTTACCGGTCCTGATGGGACCAAAGTGGCGCTGACGCTGAAGGATCAGTTTCAGCCGATCCGCCGCGGGACCAACGGGGAGGCCGCTGGCTCACTTGTTTTCATTGGATACGGTATCAGTTCCGAGGAAGACAACTACGATGACTATGCCGGAATTGATGTGACGGGGAAGGTCATTGTGTTGATTCGCCGAGAGCCGCAAAACCGAGAAGGCGGGGCTTTTCGCGGACAGGAGACCAGTTCGCATTCCTACATTGATCGCAAGCTGGCTTTGGTGAAGCAATCAAAGGCCGCTGCCGTCCTTTTCGTCAATAATCATGCGAGTTCTCCAACGGACGAGACTGATGAACTGGCAGATCCATCAAGCTTTGGTAATGACGGTGACGACGTTCCATTTGTGCACGTCAAACAGAGCGTCATCGATGCCATTCTGAAATCCACTCCACTGAAGATTGAAGGAGAAAAGACGCTCAGCAGCCTGGCGGCAGTCAGTGAATACATTGACACCAGCTTGAAGCCTCTTTCGCAGGAAATTCCAGGCTGGTCAGCAAATGTGTCGACTCGATTTGAATCAAACTCAGTTTCCACGGACAACATCATTGGAGTCGTTGAAGGCGAAGGTCCGCTGGCAGATGAAACCATCGTCATCGGCGGACATTACGACCATCTTGGCTTTGGTGGCTATGGTTCAAGGACTCAAAATCGAACTGGAGAAGTGCATAACGGTGCTGACGACAACGCTTCCGGTACTGCGGCAGTCGTTGAACTGGCTCGCCGAATCGCCTCAGGGCCCAAGCCAAAACGAAGAATGGTTTTCATCTGTTTTTCCGGCGAAGAACGCGGCCTGCTTGGCAGTAACCACTATGTGAACAATCCCGTGTTTCCAATCGAGAATACAGTTTCAATGCTCAATTTCGACATGATTGGCAACCTGAAGGACAATCGAGTGGAAGTGAACGGCGTAGGGACGGCCGCAGAATTTGAAGCCATCGTCAGGAAGGCTGATGAAGTCGTTCCCGTGGACATCACAATTGTGCCGGGGGCGTTTGCTGGCAGCGATCACCTGCCATTTTATCAAAGGGGAATCCCTGTGATGTTCTGTTTCACCGGAATGACTGACATCTACCACACTCCCGATGACGATTTCAGCACGCTCAATATTGAAGGGGCAGTGACGGTCATTGACTATTCGGAACAGTTGCTGCGCGGCATGGACTCTTTAGTGAAACGGCCTACCTTTGCGGAGGGCCAGCGCGGTGGTCGCCGACCAGCGGTCGCCAAAACGCCTTTTCTGGGTATTCAACCAAACATTGCGGCCAGCGGTGATAACGGCATCGTGCTTCGAGGCGTGCGACCGGACTCTCCAGCCGCGACGGCCGGACTTCAGACGGGGGATGTCATTACTATGGTGGGCGATGCGAAAGTAGCCGGCTATCAGACGATGATCGAGAAGCTGACAACATCGAAGGCCGGTGATAAACTGAAGTTGACGTTCAAGCGTGGTGAGGAAATCAAGGAGGTTGAAGTCGAGCTTGGTGAGCCGC
>JANPHT010000481.1:0-6653 GCA_031424595.1 Planctomycetota bacterium | reverse complement strand
TGACTCGACAGCAGTTGCTCAATCGCACCGATGCGGCGCTGCGTGAAGAGCTAAGAGAACTGGAACTGGAAGCGGAAATCACCACCAGTGAGCGTGACTTCGCGTCTTCAGCACGCCAACGCTTCTTTCATCACGATATTTATGATTTTGTGGTTGTTCATGAAAACGGCCATATTGTTTTCTTGAGTGCTGGTTTAGCTGATCACAGCGTTGCCGAGATCGTGCCTGACCAGGTTTTTCCTGAGATTCACTATGAAACCCGAAACGTACATCACTCCGGTTATCTTCGAGTTGCCGGATTGTCCCGAGAGAGTGCCTTTGGCCGCCTCACGGTGTTGTGTGTCACTTCCCTGAAACCATTGTTGAGTGAAATGTATGCCCTGCAACTGGTGATGGCGATTTTGCTTCCGTTGGCAATTTCATCCGCTCTGGTTGGAGGATACTTTCTCGCCAATCGAGCCCTGGCCCCCGTCAATGCGATCGTGGAGATGGCCAAATCAATCACTATCGACAGTCTGAATCGACGAGTGGAAGTCGCTAATCCTCGTGATGAAATTGGGCGTCTGGCTGCGACATTCAATTCGCTGATTGGGAGACTGGAAATTGCGGTGCAGGAGATTCAGCGATTTACGGCTGATGCCTCTCATGAAATCCGCACGCCACTGGCAGCACTGCGAATGGAGGCGGAACTCGCACTCCGAGCCGACCGATCCAGGGAGCAGTACAAGGACGCGCTTCGGATTGTGGTCGATGAAGCAACGCGACTCGGAAGACTGGCAGATCAGTTGTTGACTCTCAGCCGCCAGGACGCTGGAATCGTCGATCGTCCACGAGCAACAATCCAGCTGAATACTGTTGTCCGGGATGTTGTGGAACAGCTGCAGCCTTTGGCATTTCATCACGGCGTGTTGCTGCAGACTGGCAGAATTCAGGTATGTCTGGTCGATGGAGACGATTTTGGATTGCGACAGGCCGTTTACAACGTCGTTGAAAATGCCCTGAAGTATACGGACCGTGGTGGAACGGCGATTGTACAGTGTGCTGCCGTGAACGATTCTGTCGTCTGCGAAGTCATCGACACTGGCGTCGGAATTTCCGATCAACACCTGCCCCACGTGTTTGACCGATTCTACAGAGTAGACTCATCGCGACACAGTAAGAACGGCGGAGCTGGACTCGGACTATCCATCGCCAGAACGACAGTGCTGGCTCATGGAGGAACGATCCGGATTTGCAGCCGTACGAATGCTGGAACAACAGTCAGCATTTGTCTGCCAGGGAAGAAGGCGCTGGATCCAGGCGAAAATGGCGATGGTCAGCCAGAGAGGAGCGAACTGAGTTTCGCCACGACAAGTACTGAATTGGTTGCTACAAGAATGGCTCCCGGGAGAACTCACTGAATGTACAATAGGAATCAATGCAAATGCCGTATCCCCCGCAGAATGCTCACCGGATGTTTGTTGATCCTTGCTGCTGGTTGTCAGAAGTCGGCGTCCGAAGTTTCCAAAGCATCCTCCTCCTCCGCGCCCGCAAAGACAACACACCCGGTTTCGGAAGTCGATCTTAACACGATTGAACTGACCGAAGACGCCGCTCGTCGACTAGGGCTGCAGACCGAAGCCGTGGTCAGGCGAGCCATGCCTCGAGTGCGAGCGTACGGTGCGGATTTGATGCTTCCGGCGGGAGCTTCGATTCTTATTTCAGCGCCGCTGGCGGGCACGTTGCAGGCTCAGTTGGGCGCAGCATTTCCTCAGGTGGGACAACGTGTTGTCGAAGGCGAGTCGTTGTTGCAGCTCATGCCCATGCTGTCTCCGGAACGTGACGTGCTGACTCCTGCGGAACGCATTCGGATTGCGGAGGCGCGCAACGCGTTGGCCCAGTCGCAGAACGATGCCGAAGCTCAGGTGCAGCAATCGACCGTGCAGGTCGAAGCGGCAAAAATTGCCCTGGAGCGAGCCGAACGATTGCTTAAGGATCAGTCCGGAACCGTGCGAACCGTTGACGAAGCACAGGCCCAGTTGAAATTGGCGGAAACGGCATTGGAAGCCGCGAAGAGTCGCAAGCAGATTGTCGCCAGTATCAAGCTCGATGCGGATTCCGGGACGCTGCAGCCGCTGACAATCCAATCACCGTTGTCTGGAATGGTACGAGCGATTCATGTGCAGCGAGGGCAAATCCTTGCCGCCAGTGCGCCGCTGTTTGAAGTCATGAATGACGAAAAGCTGTGGGTCCGGGTGCCGATCTATGTGGGTGATCTCGACGAGATCGATACGACGGGTGCTGCACGACTGACTTTGCTCGACGGTCGCCAGTCGGATCACGATCTTGATGTGCAACCCGTCGTCACGCCCCCGACGGCCATGTCATTGGCATCGACGGTGGATATGTATTTCGAGCTGCCGAATCCCAGTTCAAAATTCCGACCGGGCCAGAAAGTCGGGGCTTACCTGAAGCTGAGGGGCGATGCAGAATCTATCGCGATTCCCTGGTCGTCGGTTTACCATGATGTCTACGGTACTCAGTGGGTGTATGAGCAGGTGGCCGACCGAAGATTTGTGCGTCGGCGAGTGGAAGTGTTGTCAGTGAACGATGGTTGGGCGGCAATCGGTCGCGGGCCGCAGGTTGGCACGCAGGTTGTCACAGCAGGGGTGGCCGAGTTGGTGGGGACTGAGTTTGGGTTTGCTAAGTAGTTGACATGCAGCGGGGAACGATGAGCGTCGCGAACGCAGGCCCACCACGTGTGTGCCCGAGAGAGCGTGTGCATGCACGGCGTGTCAGTCTCTGTAATGACTCATTTTGTAGTCATGGCGGGCAAAGCCCGCGGCTTGCGGCTCACGAGATTGCTATGGGAGTTAAATATGGGTTGGCTGGTTGAAACCGCTCTTCGGATGCGAGTGGCCGTTCTGGCACTTTCGGTGCTGCTGGTCGTCGTTGGAATTCGCCTTGTCCCTGAGATGCCGCTGGATGTGTTTCCTGAGTTCGCTCCCCCTTATGTCGAAATCCAAACAGAAGCTCCTGGGCTGTCTGCGGAAGAAGTCGAGAACCTCGTTTCGTTCCCTTTGGAGAATGCGCTCATCGGTACGCCGGGATTGGAGACGATTCGATCCAAGTCCGTCATGGGGTTGTCATCGATTCGGCTGTTGCTGCATCAGAATGCCGACGTGTATCGAGCTCGCCAGCTTGTTCAGGAGCGACTGGCGTCCGAAGCTCCAAGACTGCCGAGCGTCGCACGACCACCAGTGATTTTGCAGCCACTTTCATCATTAAGCCGCATGATGAAGATCGGCATATGGTCTTCGAAACTATCACAGAGTGATCTGACGGAATTGGCTGTCTGGACCATTCGCCCAAGATTGATGGCCATTCCAGGAATTGCCAACGTAGCGATTTGGGGACAACGCGACAAACAGCTTCAGGTGCTTGTCGATCCGGAACGATTGCGAGCCCATCAAATTACATTAGACACTGTCTTGCAGTCGGCTCGTGATGCCGTCGTGCTGGATTCGGGTGGCTTTATTGATACGGCAAACCAGCGACTGGCCGTTCGCCAGCTGGCTCCCGTGCTGAACGCGGAAGATCTTGCCAAAACTGTCGTCTCGTTCCGGGATGGTGCCGCGCTGCATCTCGGCGATGTGGCCGATGTTCGCATCGGTTCACCGCCAGCCATCGGCGACGCGATCATCAATGATGGTCTCGGGCTGCTGTTGATTGTCGAAAAGCAGCCCGCCGCAAACATGCTGGAAGTCACTCGAAAAGTTGAAGCTGCGTTGGACGTGATGAAGCCGGGATTGAAGGATGTGGAACTTGACGCAACGATTTTTCGGCCCGCCACTTTCATTGAACGTTCCGTTGAAAATCTGACTGCGGCACTCTTCACCGGATGTATCCTGGTCGTGATCGTACTGATTCTGTTTCTCTACGATTGGCGGACGGCGGTCATTAGTTTGACGGCAATTCCGTTGTCACTGATGGCCACTGTGATTGTACTTTACTGGCTCGGCCTGACGATCAACACCATGATCATTGCCGGACTGGTCATCGCACTTGGTGAAGTCGTCGATGACGCGATCATTGATGTCGAAAACATCGTGCGGCGACTCAGGCTCAATCGAGTTCTCGAGAAGCCTCGATCGGCCTTTCGAGTCGTCCTTGATGCGTCGCTGGAGGTTCGCAGCGCGGTGGTGTATGCGACGATCATCATCATTCTGGTGTTCCTGCCGGTGTTTTTTCTGGAAGGCTTGCCTGGGGCATTCTTTCGACCGCTGGCCATTGGCTACGTGATGGCTATTCTGGCCTCGCTGCTTGTCGCATTGACTGTCACGCCGGCGATGTGCCTGTTGATTCTGCCTGGAGAAAAAGCCTCTGCCAAAGAAGCGCCGTTCAGTCGCTGGCTGCGTAAGCCCTATCGAGCTGTATTACCGTGGTTCATTAGTCGCCCTAAGTCGGCCATTAGTTTTCTGACTGTGGCACTTGGCTGCACACTGGTGCTTTTGAACAGCCTGGGACAGGAATTTCTGCCGAATTTTCAGGAGACCGATTTCCTGATGCACTTCGTTGAGAAACCCGGGACGTCCATCGAAGCCATGGATCGCATCACCGTTCTGGCCAGTCGCGAACTTCGTAACATTCCGGGCGTGCTGAATTTTGGCAGTCACATTGGCCGTGCTGAAGTGGCGGATGAAGTCGTTGGGCCGAATTTTACGGAACTCTGGATCAGTATCGATACGGAAGTCGACTACGCCGAGACACTGCATAAAATTCAAACGGCCGTGGATGGTTATCCGGGGCTCTATCGTGACGTGCAGACGTATCTTCGTGAACGCGTCAAGGAAGTGCTGACCGGTGCGAGTTCCAGCATGGTCGTGCGAATCTACGGCCCGGACCTGACGGTTTTGCGCAATAAGGCGAAAGAAGTATCCGCTGCCATGTCCAAGGTGGAAGGCATCGACAATCTGAAGGTCGAAGCGAATGTGTTGGTTCCTCAAATTGAAGTTCGCCTGCGTGCTGCGGCTGCCGAACAATTTGGACTCACGCCCGGTCAGGTTCGGCGAGCTGTGACAACGATGTTGCGTGGCACAAAGGTCGGCGAAGTCTACGAGGGTCAGAAAAAGCAGGACGTCGTCGTTTGGGGAACGGACAAGTCCAGGACAGACATCCTATCGCTGGGCGAACTGCGAATCGACACGCCGACCGGCAGTCAGGTGCCGCTGAAGGACATCGCTGATATTGCCATTGTTCCAGCGCCGAACGAAGTGAAGCGTGAAGGAGGTTCGCGAAGAATCGACGTGACCTGCGATGCCAAAGGCCGAGATCTGGGTTCCGTGGCACGTGATGTCGAAGCGGCTGTCAGTGCACTCCCATTCGAACGTGGTTACCACCCGGAATTTCTGGGTGAATATGCCGCCCGGCAGGCATCGCAGAATCGCCTGTTCGCGCTTGGCGGCGTTTCGTTGATCGGCATCCTGCTGATCCTGTACATGGACTTCCAGTCGGTGAAGCTCACGATGATGGTGGGGGTTACGATTCCATTTGCCTTGATTGGCGGCGTGGTCGCGGCGTGGATGGCAGGCGGAGTGCTGTCATTAGGGTCGCTGATTGGCTTTGTCACCGTGTTGGGGATCGCGGCTCGCAACGGCATCATGCTGGTCAGTCATTACCGTCATCTACAACAAGTGGAGGGTGAACCCTTCGGCGTGAATCTCGTCGTCCGCGGTGCAGAAGAACGCTTAATTCCGATCCTCATGACCGTGCTGACAACGGCCCTGGCTTTGCTGCCATTGGCGATCTCGGGAAATAAGCCTGGTCATGAAATTGAGTATCCGCTGGCTGTGGTAATCGTCGGGGGGTTGGTGACGTCAACTTTTCTGAACCTGTTTCTGCTTCCGCCGCTGTACCTGCTCTGGGGCCGAAACGCCGTTCCGCCTGCTGAGGATGGTGAAGCTGTTCTGCCTGTAACGCATTGACGTGAAGACCGTCATATCTTGCGCGACCGTCTGGACTGTTCGCCGAACGGCAGTTTCTGTCGATCGACGAGCCTTACATTCATTGGCCCGGGTTAACTCTGCCTTAGTCCGCTGCTTCGCAGTGTTTGGCAAGCCTCACGATGGACGAAGCCATTGAGGTATGGTCCCATCGACCGGTCATGTCACACCACGGTCTCAGAGGTGTGGAATCTCAATCGACCCATTTTCAAAATGTTGGTGTTCCGGCACAAGGCGAGCTTTCATGTTGGAGCGATATTCAACGCTGCTGCTTACACTGGTACTATTGACCGGCTGCAAATACAGTGGGCAGGGAAGATCCAACGTTCGACTATCGACCGACTACACTCCGGCAGTTCCCCCTTCATCGTTGACCACCTCAGGTGTCAATCGACAGGCCGAAGCACCCGCCACTGACAAAGCCGTCATCAGCGGCGAGCGATCAGGAATCGAGCAGGTGTCGGCAACCGACTCAACGCCCGACCTCAGACCGATTTCGACCAGCGAAAAGACTTCTGAAGGGATCTCATTGCAGCAGAGTATTTCCCTCGCACTCTCACAGAATCCGGACCTTGTCACTCTTCGCCAAAGCGAACGGGTCAGCAGTGCCACACTCGGCGTCGCGCAAACGTATCCGTTCAATCCTTTTGTTCAGGTGCAGGCCACGCCCTA
>JANPHT010000480.1:0-6111 GCA_031424595.1 Planctomycetota bacterium | reverse complement strand
CATGCTGCTACCAGCAACTACTATATTCGTGTTTCAGTGGTTTAAGGAGCGTAAAAACGGTGGCACTGACGAACGAGCGGCGGAGAATCAGAAATCCTGACTTGTGTGGCACGGGCTCTGCCAGTGTGCGTTTGCAGGTGTGAGGTTCGGGCAAGGAAAGAACTCGGACAAATTCAGGCCACTTATGCTGCGGGCATACGGTGGCCTCGAAGAATCCTTTGGGCCATGGATCGATTACAAATCAGAACTCCGGCGGATTGACGGTGCATGCGGCGGGAGTGGAGGATGTGGATGGTCATAACTCGCTGCTTGTCGATCACGGGGCCAGCCATCTGTTGGCCGAGCAAGTAGCCCGGGGCCAGCCATCTGTTAGCTGACTCAGTGACGTCGCTTGGAACCTTGTGTTAAAGTTGACGTAGGTTTTGAGGGCAGTCAGGGCTTAAAGATCACGAGGAGGCTTGGCGATGGCTCGGGCGGATCGGCGGGATGTGTTGGCGGACGGGGATTCAGGTCGTGCATTGCATGAATCGGTGCTTGCGGCGGGCGTTTCTTTGCGGGAAAGATGAATTCACCGGGAAAACTAAGACCATCGCCGCGAACTGATTCGCAACTGGCTGGAATTTCTCGCGGGAGTCATGGGTATCGAGGTGCTCGGCTATGCTTTCATGAGTAACCACTTTCACACGATCCTGCGAAGCCGACACGATCTTGTGGCAGCGTGGTCGAACGATCTGGTGGCTCTCAAATGATGGTTGCTCTGCCCGGTTCGAAAGAACAAAGACGGCAGCCCGACGGAACCGACAGAATTCAAACTCAACCGGATTCGCAACGACAAAATGGGGCTGAAAGAAAAGGGACACCGGCTATCGAGCATCTCGTAGTTTATGCGATTTCTTTCCGAACGCAGTGCGAAAGAAGCCAATAAACAGGATGAGTGCAGCGCGGTTTTGGGAAGGTCGCTTCAAGGCACAGGTTCTCCTGGATGACGCGGCGATTCTTGCGTGCATGCAGTACGTGCTGTTGAATCCGATTCGAACGGGCATTGCGGAGACTCCGGAAGGCAGCAGTGTCACGAGTACTCAGGATCGCCTGCGGGATCTGAAGACAGCGTGCAGTACAGTGGCCGACAGCGGCAAAAATCTCGCTGCAGCTGCCAGCAAGGATATGTCTTTCGTGCCGCTTGCTGACGGCAGCCATCTGCCTGCGGCGGAGCGAAACAAGTTTGACGCGAACGTCGAGCACGGTGCAAAGGCTGGTTGGTTGTCTCCAGTTCCTCTGAAGCCGACGCGTCAGGCGGTAAGATCGAAGAAGACGGAGCGTCGTGCGTCGAACAAGGGGTTTCTTTCACTTGGACTTGGGGAGTACCTGGCATTGCTGGACTGGACCGCTCGGCAGGTGCGAACCGACAAGCGAGGCTCAATGCCGGCCGATATGGAGCCCATTATGAAGCGACTGGGAGTCTCGGCGGAGTTGTGGGTCGAGTGCGTAATAACCTTCCGCAGAAAATTCCGCAACGAAGCCGGCCTGCCACAGAATCGCCAATCCTTCCGCTCCACCCGTCGCCAGTCGAGGGCACTTTCAACTGCGTCATCCTGAGAAGCAGAGTGTAGCTGCAGGTGTTGATTGCCCAATGGCCCAGGTCGTTTACGAGAATGGCATTATTTGTCCGGCAGAACAACTCCTGCGAGAGCGATCATCCTCAGCGGCAGGCTGTTGAGAAAGAATGCGGCAGCGAGTTACAGCAGACCAAAGAACTGGACGGCAGGATTGATGCGAGCGGAAACTATCACCTTGATCACGTCATGATCGCCCGAAGGTGGATCGCCCTGTTGTCCCTGAGGTTTCAGCTCGGGGACTACCGCCCGTGAAAGTCAAACCTTTATTCGCTGCTCTGGTCACGACCGAAGCGGCGAACTGCACCTTGCTTCCCTGCTCCGGTCCGACACGCTAACGCAGCATCAATCTGATCCGCGGCATCGCGTAAATCTCATCCCGAAGCGATGTCAAAAGGACGACACCAATCTGGTGGACTTCGCCGCACGAACTGCACGCGGTCGATGTGACCGGAGCAGGTTCGACCATGCACGACACTGCTCCGGTCATTCTCACGAATGGCACTAGCTTAAGCCTAACTGGTTGAAGACAGCTCACTTAACGATGCTGTCTCTTCTCACATTCATGGATGCTATCACACCCCGATCGATGACTTGGGAACGATGGGTAACCAACCCGGTAAACTGCGTTGTCTTGCGATGGTCGATAGCGTTGCTTAGACAGCGTCCTAAACTCTTGTCATGGAACAGTTTCCGCTTAAGCTAGTGCCATTCGTGTGTCGGACCGACGCAGTTTAGAAAGATCCGTTTGGTGGGGAAGTTGGCGTGACCGGAGAGCGCGGAACGAGTCGCCGATATGGACTCAGGCGGTTAGTCCTGAGTCAGCCATGTCACCGGAATATCTGCCGCTAAGTTGGACGAGTAGACCGGATTCCGGCACTCGTCGACTCGCCCAGCGAATGTGTTTCGCTCGCCATCAGTTGGATCACACTTGACTCATCGCCATTTCGGATCTTTGCAATTATTGGCTTCGGAAAAAATGGGGATGGTTCGCTCTCGTCCCCATATCTTGTTTCCCGCTCGTTTAGGGTTCTTTCGGAACCAGTCGTTGCGATCTGCAAAGTAGCGATCTATCGCCTGCCTTGCTACTTCTTCTGACGCGTAATCGCTGTTGTGAATGATCGCCCGAGCCATGCCACTGAAGACAGACTCGATCACGTTCAGAAACTGCGCACAGGCTGGTAGTGGAACGAGCTCAATCTGCGGAACACCAGCATCTCGCGGGCTCCGGACGTTGATACTTGCCACATGTTCATAGAACCTTCGTGACATGTGCCACGATGCAGCGTCCCATGATAAATATAAAGTCTCCATACCCACGTACTCTTTCGTCAACACATCAACCAAGCGGATCATTTCGTCTGTATTCTTACGATCCGAGTAGAAGTGAGTCATCTGATTGGTGCACAGTTCAAGCGCGGCGGAGATGATCAATCGCCCGCGAGATTGTTGGCGCTGAGGCACACTATGATCTTCCCCAGGCTTGATTAGTTTTCGTCCACTCTTCTTGGCTATACTGAATGGACCGAACTCGTCTATGGAGAAAAACCGGGCCGTTGGACGGATTGCAGAGAGGATGCTCGTGATTGCGGCGAGTTTTTCTTTGTATTTCGGATCTGTGCTCGTCAGTACGCGTTTTGCTTTTCGCCAGCGATAGCCAGCTTTCCTCAGAATCGCCCGAATATTTTGCTTTGAAATCCGGATTCCCTGCTCGCAAAGTATCCGTTGGAGGTCGCCCTGCATCCATGTCGTGCGATTGATGCCGTACGTCGAGGGAGGCGTATGAAGTGTAGCAATTACAGCATCCACGTAGTGCGCTTCGTCCGACTTGCAGACTCGGTGTGTTTGTCTCGAAAACAAACCAGCAGTGCCCGCCTCAAGGAAAAGTTCACGATATCGCTGCGTCGTCTTCGGATCTAAATTCAGAAACTTAGCGATTACCGAATTGGGTATACCCTTCTCGGCGGCAAGAATGGTTAGTGATTTCTTTCTATTCGACACGCGACCGTTTCGAAGCTCGGTGCACAATAACGCACCGGTAGTTGTGTTGCTCAGTAAATCTTGTATTTTCTCGACTGACGTCTTGCCGTCAAGAAGATCATGCATCCATCGTCGCGATGACGTTTCACGCGACTGCACAGTTACTCCTCGTGAAGAACGCCACTTCTTGATACCTCGCTGCAGCGTGGCCAGACAACCAGAAAACGCAGTTCGACGATCCCGCTGCAATCGGCGGAATATGTCAGTTGCAGTAAGCTGAGGAGCAACTTCGAGCCATTCGTAAACATCGCTCCACACGTTCTCGAATGGATCTTTGCGGGTCCTCCACGTGCGTTTCTGACACAGGTCACGGGGCAGTATTTTCGTCTGTCGATACTTCCGGGCGGTCGCTTCGGACATTCCAGATTTCAGTGCAGACTGCGAGAGCGACATTCCACGCCGTAGATAACTTTGGAGTTTCCGAACCTGCATACTCTCGATCATTGTTAAGCCTCTTGTTTTCTGCTGTTCAGGCAAAAGCGAGCGATCTCCATTGTGGCGTTCCTGATCAGCGGATGGGAGGATTTTTCTTTCCATCGGTCCGCTCCGCAATGTATATTGTCTTGGGAACGATTGCCGTACACGATAGTCGCGGAAGGAGGCGGTTGGATTAATTGACGAGTCCAGTCGCGAAACGGGACTACCATCTGATTCCACTACTCCCAGCCAAGAATCCGTCTCCCAAGATGGTCGCTTGTTTTGAATTTGAAGAGTTTTCAAACGACAATCCTGGGTGATCGCGACAACTCAATCCGGCCCAGTAATGTGGTCAAAATCATAGGAAAACTGGTATTTGCCCCTGCAGGTCGAAGAGCTAAACTGCATCATCAGGACACGACAGGGAGGTTGGTCATGCATTGGAACGGATCAATTCGGATTCGGTCGGAAGCTGCGGAAGCTTTGGCCGAATGGAAGGCATTCTTTGCCAGGCACGTTGCTGTGAAGGCAAAAGAGTTGGCACAAAACAGCAATCCGCCGGGTCTCGTCACACTTGATCACTATCGGCAGGCAGCGGTACTAGCCGCGCAACTACTGGCGATTGAAGTTCAGGACACAGAGTCAAACAATGGCCGTCAAGAAGCAGCCTAAAGCCAACGCGGGAGTAATTTCTGAGGCGGCAAACGACTGGTTTAGTTTATTCCTGAAGCACCTCGAACTCTTCATGGTGGAAGCCGGAAGAAGTCTCAAGCCAGACTCCCAGTCAGCAGACTATCGACTTGTGGCAATGCGAGCTGTCAGGCTGACATTCCTCGATTCAGGCATGGACGACGAGGCGCTTCGCAGTCTTTTCGGGCGAGTCGCGATCGAGGTCCTCGGCGCGGCGACAACTGTACAATGGAACGCTGAGCTGAACAGGCGTAGGTTCGAACTCATTGACTGCGACATTCAGGGCACGCTCAATGCAGCTGAACAGACCGAGTTAGCGGGTCTCACGCAGTTGATGCGGGAGCACGTGGATTCCGAAGCAAACCTACCGTTCGAAGGAGCCAGAAAACTGCACCGCCTTCTGACTGACATGGATTTGGAATCAGCGGACGCGGAGCCGTGATCTTTGATTATCCGGAATCACGGGCAAAACGCATTCATGGTCCGAGTGGGTATTCATCATATGAGTCCTTTCGCCCGTGGCTGCGCGACGAATTTACGTTTCGCTGTGTCTATTGCCTGAAGCGTGAAACCTGGGGACAGGTAACCGGCGAGTTTGAACTGGAACATTTTGAACCGCAGTCCCTTGCTCCACTAAATACGCTCGACTACTTCAATTTGGTCTACGCCTGCCGACGCTGCAATCTTGTCAAGCTCGACCAGCAGGTCGATGATCCCATGACAACGCTTTCGTTGGATTTCATATCGGTCTTTCCTGACGGAATCATTTCAAGTGATCGCATTGAAACCAAGCGAATCATTCGGCAACTCGACCTGAACTCGCCGAAACTGATAAAGTGGAGAGTCATGTGGATGCGGATTGTTGATCTCGCCAGAGAACGAGATTTAATTCTTCACAGTCAGCTAAATGGCTTTCCAGAGGATTTGCCAAACCTGAGCCGATTGAGGGCACCAGGCAACTCAAGCCCCGGAGGCGTTGACATCAGTTGGTACGCCAAACGGCAACGTGGACAACTCCCCACGTCGTATTGAGTCCGTGCTCCGAATCCCCGGGGAAACGTGACTCCTGCCGCTAACTTTTTTCGTCCAGTGACCCGATGTCTAATGGTGAAATCTGAATGTTATCCCACCCGGAATTCACTTCGGCCCGACCGACACACGCCCAACAATCTGATTTGCGAGGGCTCGAATCGCCGTCAGACTGCGGAGTTGAAATGTCTGCAAATATCCTCTAGCGAGGCCGCGACAGTGACGGCGATCGCGGCGTGTAACAGCTTCAGTCCAAACAGCACAAGTGGGCGCGTCCGGAGTCAGATTTGTCAGGAACTAACGAAGCATCGCTCTATCACGT
>JANPHT010000479.1:0-6886 GCA_031424595.1 Planctomycetota bacterium | reverse complement strand
CCCTGGCCGAAGCTTCAAACGCAAGGCTCACCCAAGACGTCCCAAGTCCACAAAATTCATGAAACTCGAAAACCAAAAACAAGTACAAAACTCAGAACAAAAACCGCCCGACAAAGCAAAGTGAGTGCCATTGGGCGCAAGCCTTTGGGTGAATGAAAAACAAACAACCTCCCAAAAGGAAAACCATTATGGCCAATAAACCAGTATTCACACGCCGCCTGAACAGCGTCGAAGCAGCAATCTGGCAGAACGAATCCGAAGACAGCAACTGGCACAATATCACGTTCCAGCGAACTTACCGCGACGAACAGGGAGTCATCCAGAACACCAGCAACTTCCGCATGAATGATCTACCAGCCCTCGCCTTCCTCGCCGGCAAGGTTTACGGCCATCTGGCAGAACTGGAAGACTAAAATGCAACCGTCGAGCGGTTAGTGACAGAGACCGCTCGTTTCTACAACCGAATCAATAACCAACTGAGGAACATGCCAAAGTCAAAATCCGCAACGCCACGCAGCCGAACTCGCAAGCAGTCAGCCATTCAGCAGCCCGATATTCAGGACACGTTCATTCGCGAAGCCCGAGTGAACTATCTCCACTGCGACCATGAGATGTTCAGAATCACAAACCCAGCCGATGTGGCGAATTTCGTTCGATCGATTCTGACAGACAACAGCCGTGAACATTTCGTGGCTCTGTACCTCAATGCTTCGAATCAGGTGGCCGCTTTTTCGATCGTGTCGATCGGTACCGCCAATTCTGCCCCGGTCACACCTCGAGAAGTCTTTCAGCGAGCTATCCTGACGGGAGCCATTTCCATTGTTGTCGCTCACAATCATCCTTCCGGATCAACGACCCCCAGTGCCGACGACCATAAGGTTACCAAACGGCTCTTCGAATCCGGCCTTCTACTTGGCATTAAGCTGCTGGACCACGTCATCGTAACGGACAGGCAGCACTACTCCTTCAGCGATAGTGGCGATCTATGAATCGGGCATCTTGCTGGCGCGGTTCTTGAAGTCGATCGAGCAGCAAGATCATTTAGCGTCCTTTTCCCCGTCCTGCTGACGACAAAGCTGTCCAGCTTTGTCGATTTGCCTCATCACAGGGTGATCATCAAACATACCGAGGCTCTCTCGCCAATCTTTTGTGGCAGAGCTTCGCACAGATGACGACTGCAATCCCTGTAGGACGACCTGCATTTGCTTCTCAAGCGCTTCAATTCGCTTCTCAAGCGGTGTGTCGGACATCGAGATACCTCCAGATCAATGCGTCCAAGGCCCTTTTTGGCGTTCAGGAACAGACTACGAAAATCCACCAACGACGAAAAGGCAGATCTGTGGAAGTCCATCGAAGCATTTTTGCGTGACATTCGACAGCGTCTGGTGTTAGAATTCAGGGATGAGCACCATCAACTATCTCGACCGCATGCTGCAGCCCGTCACGGAAGCAATGAGCCCCGAGTTTGCCAACAAACTGATCAGCTTGAGGGCAGATGAAGAATTACTGTCGCATATCGAGCATCTTCGCGGGAAGGCCAACCAAGGAACGATGACGGCAGAGGAAGAAGCTGAATATCGTGAATTCGTTGAGGCTGTTGATGTGATCTCGATTTTGCAGGCTAAAGCTCGAAGAGTTCTTGCGGAACCTTCACGATAGTCATGGATGCAACCACCAGAACGATTGTACGTGAGCGAGCTGAGCGGCGGTGCGAATACTGTGGAATTCCAGAAGCTGCAACGCCGTTTGTTCCCTTCCATGTTGAGCACGTCATTGCACAACAGCATCTTGTCGATGACAGCCTTCATAACCTCGCTCTTGCCTGTGACCGATGCAACGCCTTCAAAGGTCCCAACCTTTCGAGCGTCGATCCCGTAACCAGTACTGTCGTGCATCTATTTCATCCAAGAATTGACGTTTGGGCCGAGCACTTTGAACTTGTCGACGGAATTGTGGTGGGCTTAACGCCGAAAGGGCGAGCGACCGTGCGCTTACTCTGTATGAATGCTCCTCGTCGCGTCCAACTCCGGGAGGAATGGGCAAAAGGTGAGAATGACTGGTGACAGAGTTCGTCGATCAAGCCAGCCCATCCGCCAGGTGATACTCAGCAGCCAAATCGCCAGCATCAGGTGACCTGCGTCTGCGTTGGACATGGCGAGCTCGATGATCGGCAATGCGAGTAGAAAATACGGTATCGCAGTCATGAATCAGGCAGCCTCCACGGTGTTGCTGTCGTTATTGTCCGCAGTTGGTTGAACATAGACGGGCACGGGTGAACGAACTCGCCATGACAGCAAGCCCATGAGCCCCCGTGACGGGATTTGGCATTCCTTTGCCACACCCGCTTTGTTCAGGACGGCTCAGCGATCCAATTCGTCAACGATGACGATGGATCCTCTGAACATGTCCGCCTCGCCCGAATTCAAAATGAAAAGAACAAATCCCGATTCGCGCCTGTAGCTCGATCTGTCTCAGATCGAGAATCTATCCGCGTCGCATCACATCAGCCGCATCACCGCACAATGTCACTCTGTCATCACGACAAGCAAACAGCGGGAGCAGCTTCCTGCATTCCGAGTGGCAGCTCGAATCGGGTCAAGGGCCGTGCCCTTGCCATAGGATAGAACGCTGGGATTACTCCGACACTTGTGCAGCTCACATACTGAGTGAGTCGCACGATCGGTTTTAGGCCAACGAGCCTCCTTTGAACTGGGCGAACACGTCTCCGCGTACCCAGCTCGAAGAGCGACAGTCAGGAAAGGAAGCGATCCTTTCATCTCTTGGACCGGCTGATGAGGCCGATTTTACCGAGACCTGTCCGCTCCATCATCGAACGTCAGCATGTTGTCCTTATCGGACAGATTTCAGCATTGGTTTCTGTGCGATCAGGTTGTTGACTATTCCGCAAGCTGATGGGTCTTCAGAAAGTGCGACTGAAGGATGACTTTTCGATAAAGCTCGAATGCTTTGCCGGGTTTCGCCGAATGCTGAAGGTACAAGCGGCGAGTCATCTGCTCTGCTTTCTCCAGTGCTTCCGTTTCAAAGGCATCCTGCTGAGCCGGAGACAATGACTCCCAGAACGCCGTAAACGCCCGCTGGCGAGAATTGTCTCGTTGGGCGGCCTGACGCTCTCGCTTTGTACGCAATTGCTCGTCTGCGGCTTTTGTCGCCTTCTGACGCTGTGCTGCTGCTTGCTTTGAGGCTGAACTTACGAAGCCCGGAGGAAAAGCAATCGCCGCTGGATTCCTGATGGACTGAACCAGAAATCCCGGGCCACGAGATTGGCCCTTGCCGTTGTACCAGTCGTAGAGTTCCAGCATCTCCTGAATCTTGCTGGAGGGATGTGACAAAGACAGTTCCTCGGCCGACGCTGGACCTATCCCGCGTTTGATCAATTCCCGCTCCAGATCCTGCGGATTCACGGAAGTGATCGGGACAGAAATCGACGGGTTGGAAATTGGCGACGCGGTTGAGATGGTCGCGATGGGAATTCGACGCTGTTTGGTGCGACGCTCGAAGACAGCCATCCATTTTCCGGTTCCATCTTTGCGAAAACGATCTTCCGGCTGCTGGGGTTTCAGATCCCAGAGGTGCTCCAATTCCTGAATGCCTTTCAACAAGGTGCGTTTCATCTGAGCCGTGGTGTAGTTTCCAGTCAACCGAACTTTTCGTAATGCCAGTTCTTGAAGATCAATCTCAACTCGACTGCTGTGGTAAAACCGCTTGTCGAGGAATCTATAGAGGCGTTTGGCCACGGGACTGTTCAATCGACAGTAAAGATTCCAGTCCAGTTGCTTCAGATATCCCGACTGAAAGCTGCGGAAGAAGACGTCGTTCCAGAGAAACCGCGAACAGCCGGGAGCCGCCTTTCCCTGTAAGACTTCACGCTGATAGATCACAAGCGTATCAAAGACGCCGAAGTCTCGATTGACCCAGCTTTTCTGTGTGTGATCGGAGAAGGCTCGATCGGAGAAAATCGAAAGACCCTTCCACCGGCGCAGGGAAGTCGCGACTCGTTCGTAGTTGCGAGTCTCATCGGCCCAGCCAAGCAGCCGAAGAATTTCATACCGACTGAAGGAGACTTCTCGCGTTGAAAAGTCATTCAGGCGACTGAGCTGAATACAGGCCAGCAGAACATCATCATCTTTCGACGTGGGCAGCCCGAATCGATCGGATCCGGAGATTGTCAGTCGTCGCGGGAGGTACCGGCTCTGGTCGCGATCGAAGACGGTGTCTTCCAGAACGACAGTCTTGGTTCCATCAAGGAATCTGTCAGAAATGGCAGACAGCGGGAACTCGGCGAGGTTGAGTTCATCCACCGCGGAGTCCAGTGACTGGTGGTGTTGTTTCTGTGTGAGGGTGTCTGATGAGTTTTCTTTCACGCACTTTTCATGTTTAACAACAACCTCCCTGTGTTGTTGTTTATTACTTTCAATAACAAATTAGGGGGACAAAATTCGGCAGTGTTTTCAGACACTTGCGACCGGAAAAGATGTTTCATTGTCCGGTAATGGGGCCTCAAAACGTGTTTCAATGTCCGGTAAACCGTGTTTCATTTCACGGTAGCTCGGCCATTGAAAGGTGTCTCATTGTCCGGTACTTCGTGGGTGTCCCACGGAAGTCGTATCAACCTTGCCGTCTGGAAAACTCGCTCCTCCATTTGTTGTTCTGGAACATCTCAGGTTCCAAGGTTTTGCGCAAGAAGAATCTGCAATCGTGCTGACAAGCCTGCTGGCTTGTAGGTCGATCTGTCTCAGATCGACATGAGTGCATGTCGTGAGCCAAAGCCGGGTAATGAGTACGAACGCTGCCCATGTTCTGCGAAAAGTTGCTGTCCCGTTCAGCGTTAGCGGGCACTGCCGACCTGAGGACAGGTCGGCCTACGGAAGTCGGCATAAAAAAATGCTTGCCAGCTGACCGGCAATCGTGCTTTATTGCCGGCATGATTATTTCATTGGTCAATTCAAAAGGAGGAGTTGGTAAGTCGACGCTGGCAGGCAATCTTGCCGGCTGGCTTGCTGACCATGGGCAATCCGTCATTCTGGCGGACTGTGATACGCAACAGTCATCCAGCGAATGGATCGTCGAAGCACTTCCCGACATTCAGGTCGTTCGACTAGCCAACGCGGATGCTGTGCTGGATGAGTTACCCGTTCTGGCTCAGGAAGCGGACTTCGTCATCGCCGATGGTCCCGGCAGCCAGACGGAAACCAGCCGAGCGCTTCTGATGTGGGCCGATCTGGCCATCATGCCCTGCAAAGCCAGCATGTTCGAAGCTCGGGCACTCGACAAAAATACGGCCTTCGTTCGGCAGGCACAAGCCATTCGCAAAGGTCCGCCGGAAGTCATCGCGGTATTGAGCATGGTGGGACGCGAATATCGGCTGACACGAGATATGCGAGACGCTGCGGCCGCACTTGGCCTGAAGATTGCAGAAACTCCGATCACGCTTCGGCAGGCTTACGCTGACGCACCGGGACAGGGCACGTTCGTATGGAACATGGGTTACCACGCCAAAGGTGCGGCCGAGGAGATCAATCGGCTGTTCGCGGAACTGTTTCCAGACATCGCGGAGCTTGAGGCCAAATTCGCCGAAGGAAATCGAACAACCAGAAAACTGCAAAACACAAACCAAGGAGGGTAACGAACAGCTATGGCCGAACGACGCACACTATCTCAACGAGTTCATTCTCCCGTCCACACGAATCCGGAAGCCGTCCGGGCCTTTGTCACGCAGGAACCACAGGCAACGCCAGCCGGTAATTCGCCATCACCGCCAACGCCGTTGCCAACAACAAACAACACATTCCCTGTCGGCCTGATTCCGATCACCGTCCGACTCAGTCCTGAAATCGCCGGAGCCCTCAAGCGAATCTCGCTGGAACGTCAACTGGCCCGAGCGGACTACTTCAGTCAGCAGGAGATTGTGGAACGGGCACTCAAGGCGTGGTTGCAGCAATATTCCACTACTGCGGATTAAGATTGCGTGGACCTTGATCTGAACGATCGACCCAGGTCACCTTCCGATACAGATTGAAACACGGCGACTTGGACCGGAGACGAGCGATCGTTGTAACCTTAGAAAGGACGCATTCGGGATGCGATAATTCTCTGGTGACGCAGCAGCTCGAGTCCGGAACGGCAGTTTTCAACCACGTTCGTCGGATTACAGTGAGAGAACGGCTCACAACGCCAGGAATGCCAAAACCCCACTCTTCCCCGTCAGCTGAACGGGATTCAATGTCGAGTCAGCAGCGACACTCAATCCCACACAGCGACAGTACAGATTCAAAAACCAAAGTCACTCGTCTCCATCGAACACTTTCGTCCAGCATTCCACGCAAACGACATCTAAACGTGTTATGGCGACGATCGTGGTGGATGTGATGTGCCGCTGCGTTGTTGATCATGCCCTCCTCGATTCGTTGCGGCTGAGTCGTCCTGAACCGCATCACGGTTCAGGCAGTCGATTAGGTCCTTGCTCGAATGTTTCGTCGGTGATCGAACATTCTCGACCGGTCCCGAAGCGGGGCCGATTCTCTTCCCGGAGCCAATGCTCCGCTGCCGCAGTGGTCCCGCCCCCGCCACACCGACGCAACTTCACTTCGCAGAAGTTGCAGCGGTGTTCCCCTTGTTCGCCTTTGCTCAAGAGCAAAGCCCTGTTTTCCTGGAAGTGTGCTCACCGGCTGGACGCCGTCGAGCACACTCCGCCCTGAACGGGCCGCGCCGACCGGCTTGGGAGCCGGTGCGGCTTTTCGGGCTGAACGCCCTCTTCGGTATTTGCTTGGACGCAAACACCTGGATCGATGCCGCATGGGGCGGCATGCGATCCTCTGGGCTCCGCTGAACGCTCCGCCCCCACACTGCGCTGTCGCTTCGTGCGGGT
>JANPHT010000478.1:0-17341 GCA_031424595.1 Planctomycetota bacterium | reverse complement strand
CACAAGGCTTCCGTCACCCCAGGACACCGGACGGGCCCTGGTGAACGCCTCTGGTCCGCAGATCGAAGTTAGACGTTGCCTCTCCCGTGTTTTACTTTTTCTCGAAACCGTCAACATGCTGCTTCGACTGCTGCGGTTTTTATTTGGACTTCCCAAACCCGCCGCTCCACGCGATGCGCCTTCGTCGCTGTCTGGCCGAGATTTGTCCGGCCGCCCCGCAACACTGTCGAACAGACCTGCAGCAACGACTGGCGGTCACGCGCCGCGGAAGGTTGTTCCAGGCAATGGGCCTTCTATTAGTGATGCTTCCCTTTCAGGCTTGAACACCAACAAGTTCGCGCCGATGTCCGTGGACGAAGCGTTGTCGTCAACTGGTGCGGCTGACTGGCGTTCGGCCTACTTTGATTCACGAGGAGTCATACCGCCCGAAGATCTGCCGCGAATCCAGATCATTGATCGGACCATGGTTGGTATGGGTCTGATCTCCGAAAAAGAACTGGCCGAGATTCATGATGTTGGTCGACAGATGGCTCAGTTTCAAAGCGCAGCGGCCTTCATTCACGCCGCTGGCGAGAATGCTGTGCGGGAAACCCGAGAAGAGCGACAACGCCGCAAAGAACAAAAGACAGCCGAAGCCGAACAAAAGCGTGCTATTCTTCGAGAACAGGTTCAGCGTCGGAGAGCAACAGACATAGTATTTCTTGGACGAGGGGTTTCGAGAGGTCTGGCTGATCGTCGAGCCAACGTTGAAAAGCTACAGCTCGCTGGACTTCCATTGTTGGCCAGTCCGGCCGATGTCGCCACAGCGATGGGCCTGACAATTTCCAAACTGAGATGGCTGGCATTTCACAGTGACGCACCGACGAGAGTTCATTATGTCTCTTTCGACATTCCCAGGAAGAGTGGTGGGACTCGAAGGTTGTCGGCTCCGCATCAGCAACTGGCAATGGCTCAACACTGGATTCTGACAAACATCCTGAATCTTGTCCCGGTTCATGAAAATGCTCATGGCTTTATAGCCCGGCATTCGGTCGTGACGAATGCGAAGCCGCATCAGCATTCGTCGGTCGTGATCAATACTGACCTGAAGGATTTCTTTCCATCCGTCTCGTTTGCACGTGTTGACGGATTGTTTCGCCAGATGGGTTTCTCACCGGCTGTCGCCACAATTCTGGCTCTGCTGTGTACAGAATGTCCTCGTCAGTCGGTTCGATTTGCGAACACGATCTATCACGCGGCGACGGGACCGCGAGCGTTGCCGCAGGGAGCCTGCACAAGTCCTGCGATTTCAAATCTGATTGCTCATAGGCTGGACCGAAGAATGTCAGCAATGGCTCTCAAGCTTGGCTGGAGGTACACGCGATACGCCGACGATCTGACATGGTCGATTGCTGAGGAACCGTCGCCGTCAGTGGGCTATGTGCTGGCGCGAATTCGACATGTTGTGGAGGATGAAGGATTTCAGATGAATTACGCGAAAACTCGCGTACAACGTCGGAGTCAGCAGCAATCCGTTACCGGAGTGGTGGTGAATGATCGATTGAGTGTCGCTCGCGATAAGATTCGACAAATCAGAGCGATACTGCACAATGCAAAGCGAACAGGTCTGGCGGCTCAAAACAAGGGCCAGCATCCTCATTTTGAAAGCTGGCTGGCAGGCATGATAGGCTGGATCAGCATGGTGAATCCTGAGCAGGGTCAGAAACTCCTCGCGCAGTTCGAACAGCTTCGAGCGGCCTGAGAATACACACGGTCGGCCAGGCTATGCGACGATGTGCCGGTCCGAGAAACCGGGCGAACAGCAGGGCCTGACGCAACCGTTTTTGGTGACGCTGATCGCAGTGAGAGATGCCAGAAATCCAGAATTGACCACGCCCCCCACTGGCCGGCTCTCAGTTCGTCTTCCAAAAGGCATTCATGGACCTGTGACGGAGTCATGCCTGAAGCTCCAGTTCATTGAAACGAGCGATAGCTTATTTTTTTTCTGCGCTCTCTTCCTTGCTGTCCTTTATTTCGTCTTTTGGAAACTTGGCTTCGTTGATTCGTTTAATTTCATCACCGGAACTGGCCAGCGGAAGCTTGCCTTTGAGAAGAATGGAATCCGGCGGCTCACAGGTCTTTGAGTTGCAGGCCTGAAATCTGATCTCAACTTCCACTTCGGCTTTTTCAGCGGTCTCAGCCAGGTCCGTTTCCAGCAAGGCGTAAATGATCACTTTTCCGCCGTACACGTGAGAAGGATCATCCTGACCCTCGATTTCCAGGAGTTCGTGTTCCGGATACTTGATCTTTGTCATTTTCACCTTTTGATCGCTTTTGATTTTGATCTCAGTGGGGATCATGAAATTCGGATTGGCTGGATTGGCGTTAATGTGCCACTCGTTGGCAATCGTCAATTCAATGGCCACTGGACATTTGCCGCCGCGTTCGAGTTTATCGAAGTACGGATAGATCTTCGCCTTGACCGGGCGTTCGTCGTCGCTGCGTTTGAAAGGTGATGGTTTTGCCGGATCGGGCAGAACAGGTTTGAAGGCTTGCTGTTCGCGGTCCGTAGCAGGTTGCGTGGTATCGTCAGGCGTAGTCAACAGAGACGTCAGTCGCGTCTGGCCTGCACCCTTCCATGCAGCTTTCTCCACAGGGCTCATCCTCAGCAGATCCTGCAGGGCAAGGGCTAAACCGGAGCATGACGATGGAGAAGATTCGAGTGCCCCGCTGAATCGCCGAAGAGTGGACTCCGCCAGTTTGCGAAACGCCGGATTCTCCAGTTGCTGGCTAAGATCGAGCAGATTGCGGATTGTCATGCTGTTTCCGGAAGGCGAAACCGAATCGTACGGCGAACTGGATCGGGCAAACAGCTGTTCCTGATCGTGGGCCGTGAAGTAGAAAGTCTTCTGACCGTCGTCGTAGAAGAGTGCAATCTGCTGTGTGGTCAGTTCCGAAGCCGCCGTAAGCCATCGGGCGTCACCGGTAGATCGATGGAGGGCTCTCAGGGCGGAGACGAGGCACGCATAGTCATCCAGATAGGCTCGTTGACCGGGCGTACCGTTTCGCCATGACCGAAGCAGATTTCCTTTAGAATCCTTCAACTGCGTCAGCAGAAAATTGGCAGCCTTCGCAGCCATTTGCAAATCCGCTTCACGATTCGGCAGGCGGCCGCTTACGGCCAGGCCCTGAATCATCAAAGCATTCCATTCTGTAAGGATCTTGTCATCCAGCAGAGGGCGAGGCCGAAGGGACCGCACCGCGAGAAGCTTTGTTCGCATCCCTGCCAGTCGAGCTTCCAATCCGGATGGCTCAGTACCTTGCTCCGCGGCCAGTTCACTGACGGTCCCGGGCAGGAACAAAACGCGACCATGTTCAAACGACTGTTCTTCTTTAAAGCCGTAGGCTGTCAGAAATAGTTCGACGTCTTCTGGCCCCAATATGTGGCGGATTTCCTTTTCGGACCAGGCGTAATACTCGCCCTCGATCGCGTGAGTCTCCGCATCGAGGGCCGAGCAGAACCCGCCGTCTGGTAAAGTCAGCTCACGCCGCAGGAAGCCAACCAGTTCATCGATGACCTGGTAGTACACCGGATTCTTCGTTACACGCGCAGCGTGAGCGTATACTTCCAGCAACTGGGCTTCATCGTAAAGCATTTTTTCGAAATGTGGTACGTTCCAGCGACGGTCCGTGCTGTAACGATGAAAGCCCCCGCCCAGATGATCGCGAATTCCGCCTTTCGCCATCGCCATCAAAGAATGGTCGACAACTTTCAGCCACTCGGCGTCACCGGATTCCTCATAGAGACTTAACAGGAACATCAGCCGGGGAACATTGGGAAAACGCGGCCCCTCCGGATTTCGTGAATTAAAATCGACACCCCCGAAAACTGGGTCGTATCGCCCCGTGATTTCTTTTGCGACCTTCGTCAGTTGATCGGGCTTCAGTTCGGTCGGTTCGGCAAGAACTGAGGGCCCTGACAATCGACGAACTTCCCTGGCAATCATCGAAGACGTGCTGGTAATCGATTCTTTATTGTTGGTCCAGAGGTCATGAATTCGATTTGCGGCCGTTAAAAAACCAGTGCGGCCTTCAGGCGTATCTTCCGGTGGAAGGTAAGTGGCTCCGGCGATAGGGTCGCCATCGGAGGTGAGAAACATTGAAAGTGGCCAACCTCCACCGCCTCCGCTTCCAGCCGCCTGGAGGTACACAATCAGACTGGTCATATAGATGTCATCGACGTCTGGTCGTTCTTCACGATCCACTTTGACGCAGACAAAATGCTGGTTCATATAGTCGGCAACCTTTTGATTCGAAAAGGTCTGCCGCTCCATGACATGACACCAATAACAACTGCTGTACCCGACCGACAGGAAGATCGGCTTGTTCTCTTTGCGAGCCTTTTCAAAGGCTTCTGGTCCCCACGGATACCAGTCCACAGGATTGTGGGCATGCATCAAAAGGTAAGGACTGGACTCTTTGGCAAGTCGATTCGCGGGATGAGTCACGTGGGCACCTTCATCCTTCAATGCGGGTTGCGCCGCATCAGCGGCAGGCGTCAATTTGACATCGTCGGCAAGAATAACGTGCAACTGCGAAGCTGAGAAAATGGCGAGAAAGCCGACGAGCAAGGCCATCTTCAGGTCAGGAGCGGAGATCGATCTCATAGGAAACTCATCTGCGGGTATTTCAGGTCTGGCGAGTCCTCTGGTCTGGAAAATCGCCAGCGGCAAGGCCTTGTCCGAACTTGTGACTCAAAGTGCTTCCAGGATCCGGGTCGTTGAAATGCTGGCTGGTCTCGAGATTCGATTCCAGCCAACCGCCGCATTCTAGGCGTTTGGCAATCGAAGATGAACTCCGGCAAATTCTGCAGTGAACTTGAAGCCAGAATTTGAGTAAATACAGGAGGTTTGAGGCGAAGGGGCGGTTTTTCTTTTCGTGTGGTTTGGAGTGAAATGGCAGGCAACCAATATGATCGGTGCCGTGAACGAGATTCTATCCTCTTCAAGCAACATGAGACGGCTAACACATTTCTGCCGCCATGGAGAGGACAGGCAATCCATACCTTTTGCAATGATTTTTGGATTTGGTCATCGGAAGTTGATCCTGAGGCCGAAAAAGAGGGAGGCAGAGTGCGTGTCAGGGCGCGATACGTACGGAGATTATTATTTCCAGGGGTCGCGCACTGTGGAAAAACCTGGTCAGCAAACTGCCGATCCTCGCTTTTGCGGCGAGGATGACTTTTCGGATGCTACCAGTGGATGGAACCATGGAATCGCCGATCATAGCGAAACTTCCTCGCGGACACCGCATGGATCGACAGTTCGGGGTCGTTTACGAAAACGCTCCAGCGCATGCCGACGATCTGACTCAGATTGACGGGATTCGAACTCGCGAAGCCGTATTGCTGAATCAGTTTGGCATCTACCTATTTGGCCAGATCGCACTCTGGCGTCACCGCGAAATCGTGGAAATTGCCAGTGAGCTTCAGGTTCCCGTTTCCAGAATTGTTGACGAAGGATGGACGGAACAGGCACGCGCTCTGAGCCATCCGATTGTTGCTCCGTTGGAATCAGGCCTGCCGGCATCGATTCTTCGCACCGCCAGTCTTCTAGTCTGCGCCTTGCTGGTTGGCTTCTTCACAATCTACTTGTTTGGCCGCCACCGCAATGAACCGCTGACCGGAATCCTCTCCGCGGATATCACGTCAATTCGTGTGCCTGCTCCATCGCGTTTGACGGCCGTTCATGTAAAGCCTGGCGAGGAAGTTTTTTCCGGCCAGCCCTTGTTGACTCTTGAAAAGCTGGAACACCTGGCGCTCATCGAAGCACAGGGAAAAACGGTTCGCAAGTTGGAATTTGAACTGCAGCGTGCTTCGGCCCAGGCAAAAGTGGAAGTCGACTGGCGAAACAGTGATCTGGATCGTGAGCTCGACGCCGTTCGCGTTCAGATTGCCGAGTATAACGCGAACCCGCTGTCTGGAGGACATACCAGAACAGCCAGTACGTCGGGCGCCCGAGTAAGAACAAAAGTGTCGCCGATTTCTTCACGAAACATGCTGACGAAAACCACCTTGAGACCACAAGCGGGCGGTTTAATGTTCTTCAGTGGAAGCGGACAGACAAGTCCGGCCGCAACAACGCCTGCGTTGAAGACTATACCTGTTCGCGTAGCCGAAGTGAATCGGGAAGACGTTGTGTCTGACTCGCCGATGAGTCCATTGACGGCTTCCAATGCCATCGATCCCGCCGTCGAAAGGCTGGTGGCAGAAGAACGGCGATTGCTCGCTCGCAAAGAATCCCTTCCCGGAACATTGGACGAGGCCATGGGTGTGACGTCGTTAAAAGGACAGTTAGATGAAGCTGCTCAGTATCTTGAAACAATGAAGTCCATCAGCCGCGAAGTGCAGGTGAACGCTCCCGTTTACGGTGTGGTAGGACAGGTTCGATTTCGTCAGGGAGATGATCTGCCGAACGGTGAAATCATGGTTCGGATCCTGCATACCGACCGCCGCTACATCATGGTTCATTTGCCAACGCGCCGAGTTCTTGAAATGCAGCCGGGACATGAAGTCGAACTGATTTTTCCTGGTGAGCAGGAGTTTCACGGTCAGATCGTCGATGTGCCGATGCTTGCCGACCTAACCGGCCAGTCCGGGGATACTCTGGCCGCTGTTCGTATCGAACCGGTTGGCCGGCTGTGGCCAATGATTCCGGTGGGTTCGCAGGTCGATGTAATCTCGCTGAAGTAGTCTGTTCACGGCGGTGCCTGAACTGGAAATCTGGTTCTATCGGCCAACACGGGATCGCGTGAATTGAACGACGTCCCAGGGATTCCAGTCGTCGATCGCAACTTCTATCGCGGGATTCGTCGGAATCGCGATGATGCGGCCGAGTCTCATCAGAGTCTGTAAGAACTCCTCTCCACGCGGCAACGAACCTCACAAGGTCCGTCCCGGAACCTCAGTCAAGTTCTGACGATTGCGGTGATCTGGTCGATGCTGATCGGTTCATGAGTCTGCATTTCACCGGCCTCTCCGGTACCAACGAGGACCAACAGGCCTCGTTGACTCCGCCTTCCGTCAGGAAATCCGCGAATCTCTTTTGCGTTGACGTGCGAAACGACGACTTCCGAGGTTTCGTTGACGCCCGCAAGGTCCGGATGCACAACCTCTGGGAATCGCTCCCACGCCCATGTCCACAGCGTTGCATTTGTGTCCGCTCTGCCGGCAATGTCAAACCATTCCAACTCGGCCTTTCTCAGTTCTTTCAGGGCCGCTTGGCGACACCAGACCCGGAGCACCGATTCAATCCAGTCTCTTCGTGCGGCAGCAAGTTCCGTGAAGTCGGTTGGGGTCGTGGCGGGCAGAATGACAGTTTCTGACATTTGATGGCCTACTTCAAAAAAAAGGTGACCAGGCAATCACGGGGACGTGGTCACAAACGCAGTTAACAACGGACGGTGATCGCTGGATTTGTCGCTGTCCGGGAAATCGCCGGGACGGACGATCACTTTTGAGACCCCATTCCATTTCTTTGCTTCGTTCGCAACGAACACAAAGTCCAGAATCGAATCCGGATACCGATCGACTCGGCGGTCAGTGATCTGACGATCGTCGGACCAGTTGGAGTCCACGAGTGGATCCGGTTTCAACCAGGTCCACACATTATTTTCCAGCATGGCCCGAAAGCCGTCATTGCCCTGCTGAGTCCTGAACTCGAAATCAAAATTAAAGTCTCCCGCAGCAATCACAGGCTCGCCAGAATCCTGAGCCCACTGTCGCAGCATTCTGGCCTGCTCTGTTCGAAGATCTTCTTCGCCGCGTGCCAGATGGTTGGCGATAACCCAAAAGGTCTTTCCTTCGGCTTTGTTCATGAGTTTCACTGCCAGGGGCGACCGAGCACGCATGGCGCCCGGCTCGGATGCATCAGCTGCGTTATTAAAGTTCCCTCGCAGTCCGCCGAAGCGATGAAGCTCAATGGCATCGCGAATTTCAAAATGGGTCATGTCCACCAGCAGCATCAGACTGTCAGTATCTCCAAATCCACCGCTGGCCGACGTCACGAAATCAACCGGCTTTCCCAACGCTTCCGCAGCAGCCGTCCTGAACATGTCCACCGTCCTGGGCTCGACTTCGCTCAGCACCAGAATCGAAAATCGAGTCGCCTCCGCAGCTGCAAGCTGTTTTATCTCCGAAGCGATCGTCGCGGGATCGCTCACGGGTGCCTGGCCAGGTCGATTGCTTTCGACATTCCACGACAGAATGCGAAATTCGTCAGCCTGCGCGGACCCACAAACGGAGACCAATCCCAACAAACAAATCCTGAATGTGTTCAACGTCTATTCCTTAGTGCGATGGGGCTTTGACTGTTTCACGACAGTCGTGTGCTGAAGAATCATAAAAACCTCTCGAGATAACCTTTGATAACCAGTAATGGGTGTGAAACCAACACGAAGATCGAGTGTGGCGATTTTCTGAAATCAGGATCACGCTGTTTCAATTCGATAATGGTCTGACAGGCGACTTTCGAGAAGCAAGAGGATTGCATCATGGTGATTTATTCAGCGAATGAAAAGCTGCGAACGCGGCTACTTGACCACATCGCTCAGATGATTCCGATTGTTTCTCTGGATCAGGTTGATCGGCGGCTTCCATCCAAAAGACACCTCATTCGTAGGGGCTTTGTCCGCCAGCGACAGATCATATTCGCCGCCCACGACCAGCTCATCCCCCTTCTTCGGCGCTCCGTGGTCGGTTGCGATCCCGGGAACGCTCTCCTGCGTGGTCTCGCCATCAGTAAGCTTCAAAGTGGCTCCCGCCGGAAGCTCAATCTCAATCGGTTTGTCGATGTACAGCAGCGACCGATTTTTTCTGAGCCGGGGCTCCTTTGAATTCGCGGGATTTATTCTCCGGGACGCGGCCGGTCGTTTCGGTCGATTCACGGCAGGGATCTTCCTGTTGCGCTGCGTCCCTGTATTTTGCTGTTTTCCAGCAGTGTCTTCAATTCGCGGACGATCTCGGGGTGCTTGAAATAGAGATTCACGGTCTCTTCCGGATCGGTTTCGAGGTTGTAAAGCTGGCCCGGCGCATTCGGCGCGGTGTCCGCCACGGCGAACGATTTCAATTCCGAATTGTTGTAATTGTTCCCGCCGGAGCCGCGATGATCGAGGTACTTCCACGGCCCACGGCGGATGGCGAGCGCGAGACTGATAGTCTGGTGCAGGGTGTAGGGCCGGACTTGTCTGCCGCTCACTTTCCCGAACAGCACGGGCAGAAGATCAAAGCTGTCCTCGGCGGCGTTGTCCGGCAACACCGCGCCTGTCATCGCCGCAGTAGTCGCCATGACATCGGTGAGGCAGACTGTCTGGTCGCTTCTGCTTCCGGCTGCGATTTTCCCCGGCCAACGAACAATGAAGGGCACGCGATGCCCGCCTTCCCATTGGTCGCGTTTCACCCCGCGCCATGGCCTGGCACCGTCATGACCAAAGTCGGCGCGCATGTGAACGACGCTGGTCGTCTCCGGTCCGTTGTCGCTGGAAAACATGACGACCGTGTTGTCTGTCATCCCGAGCCGCTCCAGGGTCTGCATCAATTCGCCGACAATATAATCGAGTTCATGGATAAAATCGCCGTGCGGCCCCGCTTTCGTGCTGCCCTGAAACTGCTTCGACGCGAAAGAGGGCAGATGCACCGCTTGTGTACTGTGCAGGAGGAAGAATGGTCGCTCCGGTCGGCTCTTCGCGTGCTGTTCGAGAAACTCGCGGCTCTTTTGCAGAAAAGCCATGTCCACTTCTTCGAGGTCAAAGTCCGGGGAGATCATGCCGGCGCGGTTGTCAAAGGCATACGGATGCCTGGGCAACTTCGACTTATCAAGTATTCCCGCAGGCGGCACAGGAATGCGATCGCCATCAATGAAGGCGTAGAGATAGTCTGTCGTGGGGCAGCAGGCGGTTCCGAAGAATCGGTCGAAACCGCGATGGATCGGCGCGTCGGGAATAGCGCGCGAGTAATCGATCATCTTCACGCCTTCAACGCCGCCCTTCGAGATGCGCTGCCCGTCTTTGTCAAAGAAGCTCAGACCAACATGCCACTTGCCAATCATCGCCGTGGCGTAGCCCTGGTTCCGGAGCATCTGCGGCAAAGTCAGGCGATTTTCACTGATGAGGCAAGGCCCACCCACGCCTTCGAAGACACTGCGATAAGGGATACGGAAGGCCATCCGACCAGTCAACAGGCTATAGCGACTGGGCGTGCAGACCGTAGACGGCGAATGCGCGTCCGTGAATCGCATTCCTTCGCGTGCCAGCCGATCGATGTGGGGTGTGAGAACTTTCGCCTCGGGGTTGTAACACGCGACATCGCCGTAACCGAGATCGTCGGCGAGGATGAACAGGATGTTGGGTTTCTGTGGCGGCGCATCGGCAGCATCAGGAGTGGCTACAGACGATGCGGATGCCGCTGCTGGAGGTTCAGCGGCATGCAGGGCAGCGAGCGAAACAAGCAGCATCGCGGTGATGATTCGAAAAGCCAGTTTCATGACGACGAGCCCCGCAATGTAAGTAGTCAATTCCCAGCTTCAGAAGCTAGTACAGTTTGCACGTGAATGTGTGTGAACTGGGCACTAAGACCAGCGGCATGAGGAAAACGACGGCGAAGGTCACAAGATGGTGTTTCATAGCCTGGGCTTTCCGATCTTGTGAAGTTGCGCCGAGAGTTCATTCACAACTTCGGGATGTTTTCCGGAGACGTCATGAAGCTCTTCGGCGTCATGATCGTGATCGTAGAGTTCGGTCTGACCATCGCTCCACCGTGTGAATCGCCAGCGGACAGTGCGAATACTTTGGCCGTAGAGCTTTGGTCCGCGCGAGACAAGTGTGAACGCTGCCTCTTTCATGTTGGCATGGGGATGTTCCAAAATCGGACGCATACTCAGTCCGGCGACTTCGTGGGGCAATTTCAGGCCGCAAATGTCGGCGACTGTGGGATAGAGGTCGACAAACTCAACCAGCGAACGGCTCGTTTGGCCGCCATTCATGCCAGGTGCGGCGATGACAAGCGGTGCCCGGCACGACCGCTCGAAGAGCGTGTTTTTGTTCCACCAGTTCCGCTCGCCGGTATGGTAGCCGTGATCGCCGACAAAAATGACGAGCGTCTTGTCCCAGAGCTTTCGTTTGTCGAGCGCATCGAGCACGCGACCGAGTTGGGCATCCATAAAACTCGTGCCCGCGCAGTACGCTCGGAACAGCTCACGCCATTCCTGATCGGTGAATTTCGAGAAGGCCTCGCCATACGCACCGAAACCCACTGCATCCTGACGAGCCGGTGTCATGTCAGCGGGATCTTGCCAGGGATTCAGTGACTCCGGCGGATACAAATCGAAATACTTCTTCGGCGCGATGAATGGATCGTGTGGCTTCATGAAGCCACAACCAATGAACCAGGGCGTGTCACCGAGCTCTTCGATCATCGCCACGGTGGCGGCCGCGATCTGGCCGTCGGGCTGATCGTCGTCGTTGCCCTCAGCGATACCCCACTGGCACCATTTGAGCGCTCCATCGGTGACGTTACGACCGTCGATTATTCTGTGACCGAGTTGAGTGGCCTCAAACGCCCGAGCCGTGTGCCACGAGCGGCCGGTATCCATCCACAGGGCTGTCTGTTTGACATCCTTGCCACCGCCAAGGTGATAGAGCTTCCCAAACGCGTGCGTCTGCCAACCGGCGTCCTTGCAGAGCTGCGGCATCGTGATGACGTCCGGCATCTTCTGGCGAAGGCGAATGTCGTTGCCCACAATCCCGGTCTGTTCGGCCCGCAGCCCAACCATCATTGAGCTCCGGCTGGGATTGCAGACCGGGTATTGAACATAGGCTCGTTCGAATGTAGTACCGCGAGCCCGCAGTCGATCCACGTTCGGGGTCTTCACGGCATCTCGCGTGAAGGCACCACCGTAGTCGCGAAGATCATCGACCATAATGAGCAAAACGTTGGGTCGATCGGACGCAAGTGTATCGAAACAATGTCCGCTGAAGATGCCTGCAAGAATGAAGAGTCGCATCGTGAGTCTCGTGTTTGAATTACGTCAGGAACAAAACGTCGCCGAACGCTCCGTGGTCGGAAGAAAACGGGAATTCCAGAATACCCGCAGCGAACGGTCTTTTAATTTCGTCTGAATTACCAGTGGGCGAGGCTTCTCGCCTTGGAGATCAAATTGCCTGATCTTCAGCATCGTGCGAATCAGCCTGGACTTGCCCTGACCTGTACTTTCACCAACGCCCAATACTTTGTCGATGGTGGTGGGCTTCATGTGAAGCGGCTGGCTGCTGTCGTCGAGGAAATTCATACAGACAATCGTGCGGATGGCCAAACTGTTCAAGGCCGAAGGGAACATCGAGGCGACATGGACCGCACTGTCTGCCGAGTGGGCGACGACACGGGCGGCTCGTCTGAAAACGAACGAGAGCTTTGAACCGCTTGCCGACTTCTCTAAACCGCAGGTCCCCACGGGCTGGGTCACCGATGGCGATGGCATGACACACGGTTGGGTTGATGACGCGACGCCGCTGATCGCCCTCGAAGGCGAGGCGGTCGTCACGCGGCTGCTCCCTCGCGGCTACCACACGCATGCGCTCTCTTCCCGGCTGCCCGGCGCATTGCGTATGCCGCTGCAACACCTGGTCCCACACCAGTTCGTCAGTTTGGAACTGGCGGGTGGGGAGTTCGGCGGCTACTTGCAGATGGATGAGAATTCGATTCTGCACGAAGGCGTGGGCGTCCTGAATCAAGTCCAGCCGATGTGGCGCAGCTTCGGTGATACCGCCATGAAGGGAGGTGTGACGAAGGTCACGATCGACTTCGTTACGTCGTCGCTCAACCCAAATTTCCCGGCTCGCGTCGGGATCGTGCCGGGCCTGGCCAGCTCCGATCTCGGCTACGACAAACGGAGTTGGCTCAGCATCACGGGGATCGTAGCGCACGACGCCGCAGGAACTCCACAAGACACGCTGGATTCTTTTGCGTCTCTCTATGGCGGTCCCGCCCCCAAGACACTCGACGAAGTGGACGGGCGGATCACGGCTTGGTTTTCTGCTGCCGTCCAACGCTGGTGCGCTGGTCAGTCTCAGCCCGGTGACCGACAGGTCATCGACTGGCTCCTCACACACAAGTTTCTGCCGAATCAAGCGAAGGTTGACAGGCCTCTCGCCGCACTTATGGCCGAGTATCGTCGCGTCGAACAGCAGATCGAGTTCCCACGCGCGGTGAACAGTATGGATGAACGCGAAACGGCGAAGTCCGGCCTGTACCTGAACTTACGAGGCAACTTCGATGCGTTAGGGGAACAGGTGCCGCCGGACTTTTTGCAGATGTTCGCGGGCCGTAACACGGTCGCGCAAAGCACCGGCAGCGGGCGAATGGAACTCGCCGAATCGCTTTTGCATCCGGAACATCCGCTGACCTCGCGCGTCTATGTGAACCGCGTCTGGCAATGGGTCTTCGGAACGGGACTCGTCACCACGCCGGATGACTTCGGGCGACTGGGCGACATGCCGTCGCATCCGGAGTTGCTCGACTGGCTGGCCCGCGACTTCATGCGTCAGGGCTGGTCCACCAAACAACTCGTCCGGCAACTCGTGCTCAGCGAGTCGTTCAAGCAGTCGGATGTTGTCAGCGAGGCCGCCCGGCAACGTGATCCAGCGAATCGTTTGCTTCACCACTATCCAACGCGACGCATGGAAGCCGAGGCGATTCGCGATGCCATGCTCGCAGTCTCTGGTCGATTGGATGATAAGCTCTACGGTCGTTCCATCAATCCGCTGAGACCAACCGAAGACGCAGCCAAACGACTGTTTTCTGGTCCTTTGGATGGTGACGGCCGACGATCGCTCTATCTGACAATGTCGATCATGGCACCTCCGAAGTTCCTTATGACCTTTGACCTGCCTGACGTGCGACTCCCGAGCGGTCGGCGGAATGTGACCAACGTGCCCACTCAGGCACTCCTGTTGTTGAACGATCCACTCGCCGTCTCGCTCGCGCGCCACTGGGCGGCAGGTCTCATCAAGACACCTCACGCCTCTCCTGAGGAACGCCTTGAAAGCATGTTCGTCACGGCTTTCGGTCGTTCTCCGACGGACTCTGAAAAGGTCAAATGGACGGCTTTGCTACAGAGTGTAGTGACTCTGCCAGATGTCATGGCAGACGAAGCCGCATGGGCGCAGTTGGCTCACACGATCTTCAACTCTCAGGAGTTCATTTACTACCGGTAAACCTCGAATCGTGATTTCGACAGATCAGCCGCAGGGAGCTAGCCTCGGTTCAAACCGGACGCTAGCGCGTTCCGGCTGATTCAAACAACCAGCTATACTGTTTCCAACAGGCTGATCAGAAAGAATCACATGCACCATCAATCTCACCGTTGCCCCGGCAGCATCACGCCGTCAACGACGCGGCGGGGATTCCTGCAACAGGCTTCCGCAGGCTTTGGCTGGCTGGCGTTGCAGGGACTATGTTCCGGGGCTGCGAGTGCCGCTCCGTTGTTCCGACCGCAGGCCAGAAACGTCATCTTCTGTTTCATGGACGGCGGGCCGAGTCACGTCGATACGTTCGACTACAAGCCGATGCTCAAGAAGCACCAGGGCCAGTCGATTGGGCCGAAGTGGATTTCGAAACGCTCCGACAATGGCGCTGGCCGAGTCTGGTTGGGCAGCCCGTGGGAGTTCAAACAGCGTGGCGACAGCGGCCTGTGGGTGAGTGAACTCTTTCCTCGTCTGGCACAAGTCGCCGATCACCTCTGTGTGGTCCGGTCGATGGTCGGTGAACTGCCATTGCATGGGCAATCGAATCTACTTCTTCATACGGGACGTGTCGGTGGCCAGGCTCCCAGTCTGGGGGCATGGATTTCCTATGGATTGGGGACGGAGAATGCGAATCTCCCCGCTTATGTGCTGCTCAATAATGACTGGGTGCCCAATGGCGGACTCGAAAACTTTGGAAGTTCGTTCCTCCCCGCCAGCCATCAGGCCACGGTGATGCGGTCCAAAGGGACGGCCGTCGATAACATTGCACCCAGCGACACGGCGGCTCTACAACGGCAGAAGCTCTCGTTGCTCGCCGAGGGGAATGCGGCCTTTGGCGCACAAACATCCAATCCGCAGGCCATCGAGGCCGCCATCGCGAATTACGAGACGGCCTTCCGAATGCAGAGTTCGGTGCCCGATCTCGCGGACATCAGCCATGAGCCGGAACATATCCAGAAGCTGTACGGCGTGGACTCCGCTGACGAACATCAACGCTTCTATGCGACCCAAGCCCTGCGCGCCAGACGACTCGTCGAGGCCGGTGTCCGATTCGTCGAGATCACCTGCCCCAGCTTCGATGGCAACAACTCGCCATGGGACCAGCACACGCAACTCAAGACCAACCATGAGAAAAACGCCCGCGTCACGGAACAGTCCGTGGCAGCTCTGATCGCCGACCTCCATCAGCGTGGACTGCTCGATGAAACCATCGTGCTGTGGGCTGGAGAAATGGGACGCACGCCTGCCGTCGGAGCCATCAATGACGCGACCGGTCGTGATCACCATGTGAGCGGCTACACCATCTTTATGGCCGGCGGCGGCTTCAAAGGCGGCATCACCTACGGCGAAACCGACGAGTTCGGCACAAACGCCATTCTCAATCCGCTCACCGTTCACGACCTGCACGCGACCATCCTGCACCAGATGGGCCTCGACCACGAACGCCTCACCTTCCTCTATGGCGGCCGCAACCATCGCCTGACCGATGTGCATGGCCGAGTTGTGAAGGAAATCCTGGCGTAGCTGATCATGCGTATGACCACCACCGGTATCAGCGCAGATGTCGTGAGATCAACGGCGTGCATTCAAAGCAGCGAGGCGAACACCCCTCATCCCACGACTGCGAAGATTGCCTCGCTTGCGTCAGATTGTATCCAAGATACAATCTGACACGAATGCGTGTTTTTTGCGATGATTCGCTGTTGGGTATTCACAAACAGGAGTGCCTTTTGTGAGTGCAACGATAATTGCTCATACGATTGCGGAACAGGTTGGCGACGCACTGCGCGCGGAATTGCTGGCGGGCGAACATGGTGCGGGAACTCCGCTGCGCGAGGAAGAACTGGCCACTCGGTTTGGCGTGAGTCGCCATCCGATTCGCAAGGTTCTCCAGCAGTTGACGTTGGAAGGACTGCTGATATCCAAAGCAAACTGCGGCGTGGTCGTGGCGGATTCCACTTCGGAACATATTCAGGGCTTGCTGACGCCGATGCGTCAACAACTTGAGTTGTATGCCCTCGGACTTGCCTTACCGAAGCTGACTCCGGCACTTCGGGCGGAATGGGAACGTGTACTCACCAAGATGCGTCATGCGGCGGAAGATCAGAATCAGCAGGAAGTGCTTCGACAGGATACTGCGTTTCACCAGTTGATTCTGACCGCAGCAAAACTCGATGAGTTACTGCCGTTGTGGCAAGGCATTTACTGTCGGATGCGTGACTATCACGCTCAAGGCAATTCAAAATTGACTGACTGCCGTGTCGTCGCCTTTGTCCATGAACGACTGTTGGAGAGCTTTTTCAGCGGGGACCAGCAACAGGCGGTGGCCGATTTGAGTTCGCACCTGGAGAATGGCGAGTTCAACCTCAAGACGAGACAGGCGTGGCAACGTCAGCAACGAAGAATAAAAGGCTAGCGAGGCACAATCATGACTCATTCCATCAACTCACTCGGCGCGATCAACGTCGGCGGTTTCGTTCGTCGGCGTTGGCTGCTGATCGTGCCACTGTTGCTGCTGGCGTGGGGCGGGACGCTCCAGGCGGATGACGCTCAGTTTGAAACGGAAGTGCGGCCAGCGCTCATTGACCGCTGCTTGCGATGTCATGGGCCGGGCAAGCAAGAAGGAGGACTGCGGCTCGATTCGCTGGGAGCGATGTTGACCGGCGGGGAATCGGGGGCGGCGATTGTTCCGGGGCAGGCAGACCAGAGCGCGATCTGGCAGCGGATCGCAGCGGGTGAGATGCCGCCGGTGACTGAGCCGAAGTTGTCGGGGCGGCAGAAGGAGGCAATTCGCAAGTGGTTGACCGACGGAGCGCCGATGGCTGACGAGCCAATCGACGCGGCGGCGGCTCGCGATTGGCGTCGTCACTGGGCGTTTCAAAAGCCGGATCGCACGAGGGCGACAAACACTTTGCCGGAGGGCGTACGCCCAATGGCACTCACTTTGCTTTGTCGGGCGGTTTTTGTTCTGAGTTTTGTACTTGTTTTTGGTTTTCGAGTTTCATGAATTTTGTGGACTTGGGACGTCTTGGGTGAGCCTTGCGTTTGAAGCTTCGGCCAGGGCGAT